>CAYUBO010000001.1:0-26484 GCA_964443095.1 uncultured Candidatus Peribacteria bacterium
CTCGCGATCCCATTACTGATACTTCTTCTGCTCTGCATGGAGAGAAAAAAATGGATAGCTTTCTGGATATGCGCCATCTTGCTTCTTTCCGTAAAAGAAGACATGCCCTTGCTTCTACTCTTCTATACCCCACTCATATTTGTAAGAGGTTCAAAAAAGCATTCGATCATTCTTGTTGTAGTATGCATTGCATATTGGTTTTTCGTATCCAAAGGGATAGAAATGATATTCGGGCAAGCTGTGGGCTCTGACGTAAACCATAGGTACGGCTACTTAGGAAGAACTCCAAACGAAATAGTTACCACAGTCATAACCGAACCAACGAAGTGGCTCTCTACGCTGAGAGCTCCTAAGCAATTCGCTTATTTGTACTATCTATTCATACAAGGTTTATTTATGGCTGTGCTATCTCCACTTGCACTACTCGGTGCCATCCCAAATATTGCACAGAACACACTCAGTAGCCTAGATTTCCAGAAATCTCTCAGTGGCGCTTACTACTCTGGAATTGTAATAACAAGCATCTACATTGCCTGTTTATATTCATTACGCAATCGTAGTAGCCTGTTTATTAAAGCCCTACTAACTGCATTCATAATTCAAATATTTGTCATAACACTTGTAATGAGTCCATTACCATATGGCATACGGAACGAATGGATTGAGGTGATGCCAACCCACCGAATATCATCATTCAAAAACATGCTTTCATTGATTCCTGACAATGCTCCTGTAGGAACACAAAACAATTTGGGAGCACATCTCTCCGAACGAGATTTCATCGTAAAATATTCTCATTTGTTCGATCAGGCCGATTACATACTTCTCCACACACAAATACCTCTTTATAAATTTAATGGACCTTACTTCAAAGCACACAGACAATTACTCTCTCATTCTTTAGACGAGTTCGATACATATTCAAAGAACATGTTCTTTAAGAAGGATTTCGGGGTTCTCTCCTATGACCCTCCATTCTATCTCTTCAAACGAGATCACCCCCGCACTCTCAATCATACTGCTTACAAAAGTTCCCTGCATCATTTAAAGAATCTACGTTATTGTGCAGATGACACTAACGCAGCTCTGAATCCATGTCCTGATGACCCCATTCTCCCCACCAGTAACCCTTTAAAACAATAATACAGATTTAATTCTTAGTATCTCTTATAATCTAATTATGCGGTTTATTTCTTATATTAGTCGAGATCGGAGCCTATGCATCATGATTGCATTCGCAATTACAATGACCTTGTATATTGGATTGCTTGCGATTCTCGATCACATTGGACTCAGAACACAACTAAATGACCTTGGTCATGCCGAACAGGCCATATGGCAAGCAACACAAGGAAACTTCTCTATGCCACTGACAGACCCCGTCATGTTCCTTTCTAGATTTACGACGCACGCGAACATAATTTATTACATTGTTGCAATCCCCTACTTCTTCTTCAAAAGCCCTATCACACTTCTCGTGATTTCTGCACTTGCTTTCGGTGCTGCAGGAATTTCAATGTATTTCTTGGCAAATACCGTATGTAAGAACAAAACCATCGCACTTGTCCTTGGTAGTGCCATGCTTCTAACTCCTATGATACAGGAGACTGCGCTATATGATTTTCATGCGATTATTCTAGCTATTCCTCTCCTCATACTGACTCTGCTATGCATGGAAAAGAAGCGCTGGATTATCTTTTGGGTATTCGCGTCTCTTCTTCTGATGATAAAGGAAGACATGCCTCTACTGCTAATAGCTTTCAGTCCGCTTATTTTCCTTAGAGGATCCAGGAAGCACGCGATCATGCTGGTAATTGTTTCAATAACTTACTGGCTTGCAGTTACACACGGAACCGCATATTTCTTTGGCACTAGAGTTGCTGACGAATTCATCTTCACCAGGTATGCCTACCTTGGTGATTCTGCAAATGAAATTCTGTTGAATGCGATCCTTGAGCCACAAAGATGGATGGAGATAGCCGGTGCGGGTCTTCGCAAGCGCTACATTCTGTACCTCTTTATGCAGGGTGGATACTTAGCCATCTTCTCACCAATAGCACTTCTAGGATCCATTCCCAATTTTGCACAGAACGTCATGAGTGCAGCATACCTTCCCCATGCAATAGCAGGAACGTACCACTCAGGGATCATCCTGCTAACGATATACATCGGCTGCGTCTATACATTTAGAAAACTCAAACCTCGTTTAAGAAAAATTGTTCTCTCACTATTTGTTGTACAGGTACTCTTGATCACTATTGTGATGAGCCCGATGCCGTATGGAAAGTTCTCTACGTGGAAAGACTACATGCCTGTTCACAACACTAGCAGATTGCGAGAGATGCTTTCGTTAATTCCAAAAGATGCAGCGGTCGCAGCACAGAACAATCTTGGAGCTCATCTCGCATCTAGAGATATCATTGTGAAGCGCCCAGAGTTTTTTGACTACACTGACTACATCGTCCTGAATGTACAGATCCCCGTCTCTCACTTTAACGATCTGATGATTCGCTCGCATGCAATGATCGTGGGACATACAATTCCCATCTACAATGATTTTGTGAAAGAGATGTTTGAAAAGGAGGGCTACGGAATCCTATATTACATGCCTCCTTTCTACCTCTTTAAAAAAGGCTACCCTCAGACGATGAATGCGATTGCAGAGATCAACGCCTTACGTGACCTTACTTACTTCCGCTACTGCGAGAACAACATCAATGCCGCACTGGGGAACTGTCCGAATGCACCTCTATCACGTAAGCCCAACTTCTGGAGAAACTGATTTTATGTGGTCGGGGTGGCCGGACTTGAACCGGCGACCTCGTCGTCCCGAACGACGCACTCTAGCCAACTGAGCTACACCCCGAAATTAATGCCATCCTATCTAAAAAACTAGAAATAGAAAGGATTGAAGTTTGTCTTTTTGTCATAAAAATCCTCATGCTCCTTCCTCTTAAGATACCAAGCTACATGATACGTAACCGGAACTAATATAGCTTCATAAAGCACTTTAATTACAAACAAAGAAACAATCAGACTTACCGCAATATTCCAGGAAAAGACTCCAAAGATGCATGCTATTCCAATGAATAAGACAGTATCGATTGCTTGACCTACCAGCGAGGATCCAATTATTCGCCACCAAAGATGCTTACCTTGCATACCCACCTTCATTTTTGCCAGAACATACGAATTACTTAATTCACCAAGGAAAAACCCTACTAAACTTGCAATCATTATTCCCCCTTTTAAAACACCTCCGAAAATCTGATCAAATGCTTCTGTTGTTGTATGAGAAGAGTCGCCAGGCATCCAACTCACAACTGTTAAGAACAAGCTTGTAAAAAGAGCTGCGAAACAAGCGAGCCACACCATCCTCCTCAACCTCGCATACCCATATACCTCAGTCACAATATCTCCCATTATGTAAGTTATCGGGAAAATAATCGTTCCTGCGGAGATTAGTATCGGCATATTGAAAAAACTTAGTTTGATATCTATTACTTTCGCAGCTGAAGCAATATTGCTTAGCAAAAACACCACTACAAACAGCACAAGTAGCATGTCGTAGCATTTATAGGCCTTTCCGTCGTGTACAAAGCACATCAGCGAAAAATTTTACTCTGTAGCTAGGGACAAAGAAAGTTACTTAACGATAAGACGCTTAACCAAAAGGATCTCAGAAATTTCGGAACCTGGCTTGAGAGTTTATAAAGAACTCGTTTTGCCAAAAGAGCCCTAGTTTAAAAGGATATCAAACCACAGTATCTGACTTTTTGTATACATTATTTATACACAAAACCACCAAGAATCAGGTCAGTGCAAGACTGCCCCATAATTTGGATTGAGCCCTAAGTACTGCCACCAAGTATATCTTTACGTCATCAAATGAGAAGCTGTCAAAGGTTACTAGACAACCGTATCTCTCCCCGTACACTGCCCCACTCTCCTCTAAAACCTTAGAATGATATATACAGTGAAGTACTTACTTCGCCATGCATCCTTTCCGCCCGTGGTTCTCCACGTGCTCCTCATCACCCTTTACTCATTCATCATGGTGGTGAGACTCCCTCTCAGTTAGGAGAGTAGTAGGATGCAACGAGCCCCGTAAGGGAAAACATAAACCTCTCGCAAAAAGTGCAGCGGCACCGAGGGGCTTTTGACCCTATTTTATTCTTGACTACCTCTCAGTTACTTTCATAGTACCCTCCGCAACGTGTTGAGCTGGTGCGGGATTCCCATCATCTTTCTCAAGAGTGATAATTACCTTTAGCATATCCCTCAAATCGTCATCTCCGATGAATGTTAGAAAGTGCCTCGAATCTCCAAGCTTATTTACAAGGTGCCCTGTGCTGATTGTTTTCCCACCCTTTGTAAGCCATCCCTCATAGAAGTATCCATCCTCTGCAGGCTTGATGTTTAACTGTATTGCGTGACCAAAGGTACCATCCTGGAAGAAGTGTGCCTGAGCAACACCATTGGCGGCCACACCCTTCACTCCTGTCATAGACCCAATGGCAAACCATGTCTCTTCACCATGCTTCGGATCAACCATCTTCCCTCCGGTCGGCATTGCCTGCTGAACCTGATGCACACCTTGTGACTTCTCAACTACAACTCCCTTGTCACAACCCATGAGAAGCAGGGGCAGAAGCAGAAGCGGTAATAGCAATCTATACATATAAAAGGAGGAACGGCGGTGCAGTATAGCACGTAAGATCTATCCACAAGAGTTTTACCAAAGGAATCCCGGTGGCCTGGCTTTCAGGCGCTCTCTTTCGAGTCTTGAATGGAAATCTGCACGTGCAGCTAGAACCTGATAGAAGGGCGCATCTTTGTAATAGAGTTTCGAAAGCCCCTCAGCAAGCCCCACCGTACCCTCAGCATTCGGTGAAAGAGCAACGAAGTGGCTATTCCTCTGAACGGCCAGTGCAAACTCCTGAAGAAGGGTATCAAATTCTTCTCTGCGATTATCAACATCTTCTCTCTTCTTAAGAGTAATCATCGTTTTGATCAATCTGTTAGCAATATCAACATCGTTGTACTTGCCATAGTTATACGCCTGCGTATACGAATTGAATGCTTTTTGATAATCCTTCACGGCAAATGAGATATCTCCCTGCCTCTTCCACGCTCTGTAATCTTTAGAATTGTCCTGGAAGTAATCGTCCAGAGCACCCTGTGCCTCCTCCATCTGCATATTCTCGTAATAGATCTTGGTGCGGCTCAAATCCATGTCTCGCTTAAATTTCTCAAGTTGGGATCTCTCATACCAGGTTATGGCAGTATCCGTATCTCCTCTCGCTTCTGCATGACGCCCGAACGACGACGTTGTAAGGAATACACCCTCATAAAAAGCAACCACAAGAAGGGCCGTGACAAGAACCAGTTCGGTTAAATACGCGACGCGTTTTGACATCGCTTTGCGCTCGACCGGTATCAATGGAAATGCAAGAAAGGCAACGAATAACCAGAACGGAAGAGCTATGCCTACAAACTGCAGATTGAAATCTACAAGGTTGTGCAAAATCACTCCTGAAATAGCAACAAAGAGTGCTGCCCTGAATGAGAACACATTCAATTCTTTATCTTTTTCATAGATGCTCTTTGCTGTAAACAGCATTACCCATCCAAGCATGATGAAGAACAGAACCATTGGAATGACCCCCCGCTCCATTCCAAGCTTCAGAAAAACATTATGAGGATGGTCTGATGTCTGAAGTACTCCTTCCTGCATTCTTGGCTGAATAAATCTGAAGCTGTATGGACCCCACCCAAAAACAGGCCTCTCAAGCATCAACGTTCCCGCCTGCACCCAAAACTGTGCTCTCTCTCCAATTGATGATGATCCTTCATCCGCAGTAAATGTAACCTTGCTCTTAACATCCTGTACCTCATAGAAATGGGAACGGACACTATTCCCTCCAAGAAATACAAGAAATGCTACAGCAGCAACTAAGACAGCTACCGGGAAAACTTTTTCCCATGCGAATCTTTTTCCATGATGGAAATACAAAACAGAAGTCCACAAAACAAGCTGAATAACAGAAGCAATTATCGCTGCGCGTGAATAGCTTAATAAGAAACATCCAACAACAAGACCGAATATCGCACTGCGTACGAGAAGTTCTACTCTGCCTCTTACCGAATTGTTGTTGATGTTGTAATTCTTGAGAGCCCAATACAGAACAACTGGCCAGACAAGAAGAAGATACTGCGCCCATGCATTTGGCCAATAGTCTGTGTGGAATCTATGATCAAAGAATGTTCCGACTGCCCTATTGACCGGTTGGAAGACATATACAAAGAGTCCAACTGTGCATGCGATGATTGTTACTATTGATAGAGCTCGGATAAGTTCTCCGTGAAGTTTTACATCTCCTCCGCGACGGACAATCCAGAGAAACAGCAGAACAAAAGATGTCGTTCGCAAAACTTCATCTAGACCATAGTTTCCCGTTGTCGATAAAAAGAAGCTGGCGATTGTCCATCCTACAAAGGAAATCAAAGCCACCCACAACCACATTGGAACATGGTCTTTCACATCGGGCTCCATAGATTTCCTGTCCCTGAGAAATGTCATCCACAGAAGGAATGCTGTAACTCCGGTTAGTATCCACGTCATCTCCAGACTCTTCCCTCCACGCCATAAAACTGCCAATCCACAGAATATTACTAGAATCCACTGACTGGTTGCCTCACATTCGAGGGTACGCAGACGCTCACGAGAAAGAAATCTCATACCCCTATCTTTGCACAAAATACTTGCTTGCGTTAGTAGTTATCACAAACTTAGATGGTGCCGAAGGAGAGATTTGAACTCTCACGGGGTTGCCCCCACACGCTTCTGAAGCGTGCGCGTCTACCAATTCCGCCACTTCGGCTCGCTGCTCATTCTCCCAATCTTATTAACTAACCGCAACAGCATTAGATCAAAAGTTAACTATTGTACTTATAAGCATGAATATTGACACTCTAACTTAATAGGGTATACTTACAGCTCAATGCTTTGTTGCATGCACCAATATTGGAATGATTTTTTGCCCCTGAACAGGCGGAGCTAAACGTATAACATCTCAATTTTGTTAGCCGCCCTGATCAGGGGAGGTGTTTTTTGTATGTCTACTTTTATGAAAACTCTTGGCATCATTGGCGGCATGGGTCCACAGGCCAGCATACGGTTCATGGAACTCGTCATACAAAAATGTACCAATGATTTTGGCATCCAAAAAAATGAAGAATTTCCCCGTATTCTTTTGAGTAACCTTCCTGCACCGGACATTATATCCGACCGATCACGTGAAACAGATGCAGGATCTATGATCAGACAAGAAGCGCTTTGTCTTGAAAATGCCGGTGCTGACTTTCTTGTTATGACTTGCAATACAATGCACTTACTCAAAAAGCAGATCACAGAAAACGTATCTATTCCTTTTTTATCAATCATTGATACTGTTGTTCAACATGTAGTCTTAAAACAGATTAAGTGCGTTGGCCTTCTTGGCTCAATTACAACCATGACATCAGACTTGTACATTGCCCCACTTACAGATGCAGGTATCAATGTAATCATTCCAGGGGCAAATGACAGAGCTATTGTTGGTAATTGCATAATGAGTGTAATTGCAGGCACTTCTTCTATAGAAGATTCGTTAGCTATCCAATCAATTATAAGAAAACTGGAACGGAACGGTACGGGTTCTGTAATCCTCGGGTGCACGGAACTACCACTTTTGATAAGGCAAAATATGACTCCTGTTCCAATCCTTGACAGCTTAGATCTCTTAGCAGATGCTTCGTGCAGAGAGATTTTCAGAGTTTCCTGATTATCAATTATGAAAAGACTCCTCCTATTAACATCGGCGATTCTCCTCACATCCTGTAATCCTGTTACTCCGAAAGAAGATATTGATGACGAGCTCCCACCTGCACAGACTGTCGAGGAGGCATTCCAGAGAAAGTACCCCGAAGCTGGGAACATAGTCGTTATAGTTAATCAGTCTTCATCAACAAGATCTCACATTCGCGGGATGGTTAAGATTGATGGACAAGGTGGACTTTTCCTTGCAGCGAATATTGATGGTGGATGGGTAATTGCTTTTGATGGCAACGGAGCAATCCCCTGCTCTCTTTACGTTGAGTTCCGGTTCCCCGAAGAAATGCTTAAAGATTGCGCAGATATTTAAAAAGTGCGACTTCGGAAATGTGATTTTTTGACTACTCACAACTTAAGAGTATTTTCTGCGCGTGCCAGCACTCCACCCGATCAGACCACGATTGGATGACCCCCCGGATGTAGACCTCGAAGACCTCGATGGGAAGTTGAACTTTAACATGATGGCAGGAATCCTCTTTACTAATGAATCAATGCGCAATGTTGTTGCCCCTCACGGATCAACAAATGTATTGATTGTTCGCGATAAGCACATAGAACTCCCTGATGGTGTGAATACCTTCCGCAGAGGACCTGCTGTTGAAGGATCATCTACCCCATACTGGGCAGCAAATGAAAACGTACGTGCACCGGACATTCTCCCTTTTTCTCTTCCAAATATTGATCAGCTTGAGCTCTCGCCCGGACTTCATGTGCCTGATGATGTATTAATAGCAAGAATCCAAGCAGCTGTTCAAAGTGAAAAAGCAAAAGTAAATGGTACACCACAGAGAGAAACGACAAGAATGATCAGGAGAATAGGAGCTGAGCAAAGGAGACGATTCTTTACATTCCCAAGAAATCGCAAAGGAGAGAACATGGATAACCTTACTATCCGCACATGGAGCAAAGAAGAAGAATCGAATCTCTGGTGGGAACTTCTTTCCTCTCAAGTTTTCGTAACAGAAAAAGATCTTGCACAAAGAAGTAGAGCTAGGCCATCTCAAGCGTCAAGCATTGTTGCTCAATTTAGTTAAACTATTTACCTATTATTTCACTGAGCTTCTCTCTTGCAACCTGCATGTTTGGTTCATAGCGCAGAACCTCTTCCAGATAATTGATCGCGAGATCTGTTTCTCCCTTTGCATCTAGTAGCATCGCAAGATTAAACATTGCAAACACATTATCTCTATCCAATTCGATTGCATTCTGGAACGCATCAATAGCTTGTGTACCGTAACCTAAACGAACCGATGCGACTCCAACGTTTACCCATGCACGTTCATGATCCGGATTGATCCCCACTGCCTTTTTGCTTGCATCAAGTGATTCTTCCCATCTCTCCAACTCAGCAAGTGTTACACCGAGGTTGTAGTACGTTCGTGTTGTCTCCTCAACCTCAATTGCCTTTTGATAATGGTCTATCGCCTTTTGATAATCACCATTACGGTGATGGAAGTAGCCGACGTTGTTATGTGCTATTACTGAATCGGGATAATCAGCAAGAACTTTCTGGAAGAGACTCATCGTATCTTTCCATACAATTGATTGTTGCATTGAAAGCATGGAGAAGATTGCAACGAGAATGATGAATAGTAATCTGACGTATCTTCTCTTCTGCCAGAGATACCAGATGAAGAGACTGATGATGAGGATTATGCCAACTGACGGCAGATACGCGTATCTGTCTGATGCAAAGTAGATGCGTGCGAGGTCATCCCCTTTTCTATAGTTTCCGAATGTAGGAACAAGTGTGATCAAAAAGAACACTAGTCCGAATACCAGAGTTCGATGCTCTCTGAATCGACGAATAATCATAATTAATCCAATCAAGACAAGGGCAGACAAGATGATATCTATATTGAGAAGTGACACTTCCTTCGTATACGGATACATCACAGAAAGATTTGTCGGTACGATCAGTTTTGAAAGATAAAAAGAAAAACTCCTGATTGAGACAAGGAAAGTCTCGATCAATGGCGCTTCCGCATTCGGATTCTTTCCACCAAGTGCAATGATCAAAAACACTACAGCCAGTACAAAGAATGGAATCTTTTCTTTATAAACATTCTTCTTAAACTTTCGTCCTTCTTTGTAATCGATCAATAACAATGCGAAGGGCAAAGTGATTACTGATACTTTTGAGAGTAGCCCTAATACGTACGTTGCGATTGTCCAATTAAATAATTTTTTCTCTTTTGATCGAACGTATTTGAGGTACAGGACCAAGCTCAGAAGATAGAAAAGTGCTGAGAGAAGATCTTTCTTCCCGCTCGCCCAAGCAATAGCTTCTGTGTGGAGCGGATGGATCAGAAAGAGCAACCCTGCGATCAATCCGATCTTTTTTTGCTTCGTAAGAATCGTGAGAAAGTAAAGTACAAGCAGTGAGTTGATAACATGGAGGATGAGACTGCTTAGATGAAACATAAACGGACTCCCATGCCCGAGGAATTTATCAACCATGTAACTTACAAACGTTAGCGGAATGTAGAGTTCAGGATCGTAACTTAGAAATGCTTTGCCGATTTGATACTCCTGCACAATCGGATTGTCATAGATCAACATCCCATCATCAAATTCTACAAATCCATTGAAGAGCGAAGCTGCATAAATTAGAACTCCTAGAAGTAGGAATCCCCCACCGATCCTTACAGCTTTTAGCTTGCAGCTTTTAGCTTCTAGAAAATTCATAAAAGTATCCTATATAAAAACATCAAATTGAGCTAAGTATGCTTTTTTTTGTTGACGAACTACACACCTATTGGCACTCTATAAACCCGACTGCTAGCAGATCAGTTATTTGACTGCTAAGAGCCGAATTTAGCTTCCATTAGCCATTTTCCCCAAATCACCATGGCAGACAGCGACCTCACAGTAACCATCCAGCCTATCGGAGATAGAGTGGTTGTACGCCCTCTTGAGCGTGAACAGGTTACGAAATCGGGCATTGTTATTCCTGATACAGCTTCTGAAGATAAACCTCAGGAAGGAGAAGTTATTGCTCTTGGAGAAGGAAACGTTGGGAAAGACTGCATTAACCCTAAAGACTTCCTGAAGGTCGGAGACAAAGTTCTCTTTGGTCGCTACGCCGGTGATGATGTGAAATTAAAAACTAAAGATGGAAAAGAAGTGGAAGTAAAAATTCTCCACGGCGATTCCATTTTAGGAAAAGTATCCTAATCCCTAATCCCTACTCCCTAATCCCTACTCCCTAATAACATGTCAGCAAAACAATTAATATTCGGATCCGACGCCCGCGATAAGATATTGGAAGGTGTAAAGAAGCTTGCCGATGCCGTGCGAGCAACAATGGGTCCAAAAGGACGCAACGTAATTATTGAAAAGACATACGGTGGACCAACTGTTACCAAGGATGGTGTTTCTGTTGCGAAGGAGATTGAGCTAGAAGACAGGTTCGAGAACATGGGTGCTCAACTTGTTAAAGAAGCCGCAACCAAGACTAATGACGCAGCCGGTGATGGAACCACAACCGCTACCGTTCTCGCGCACGCAATTATGGAGGAAGGTCTTAAGCATTTGACCAAAGGTGCAAACGCTATCTCCATCAAACGTGGAATTGATAAGGCAGTTGAGGTTGTTGTTGAAGAACTGGAGAATATGAAAAAAGATATTTCAAGCAGAGACGAGTACAAGGCTGTTGCAAATATTTCCGCACAGGATGAAGAGATTGGTGAAGTTATTGCAGATGTTATTGATGATGCCGGAAAGGACGGCGTTATTACCGTTGAGTCCGGTCAAACTATGGGAATTGAGAAGGAGTACGTAGAGGGAATGCAGTTTGATAACGGATACATCTCTCCATACTTTGTGACTGACACGGGAAAGATGGAGGCAACCTTCGAGAATGCTTCTATTTTGATTACTGATGCAAAGGTTAGTTCGATTAAAGAGCTTCTCCCACTTCTTGAGGGATTGGCTCAGACAGGAAAGAAGGAATTGGTGATTTTGGCGGAAGACATTGATGGCGAAGCTCTTGCGACCCTCGTTGTAAACAAGCTTCGTGGAACATTTAACACTCTCGCGATTAAGGCTCCTGCATTCGGTGACCGACGAAAGGATATGCTCAAAGACATTGCCGCTCTTACAGGTGGTCGTGTTATCAGTGAGGAAGTTGGTCTCAAGCTTGAGAATGCCTCAGTTGAAGATCTTGGTAATGCACGCAAAGTTGTAGCAAGCAAAGATAACACTTTAATTGTTGGATCAGGAGAACATGAGAAAGATGTAACAACACGTGTGAATGAGATCAAATCATCTCTTGATGCAGCAAAGTCAGACTTCGATAAAGAGAAACTTCACGAGCGCCTGGCTAAGCTAACCGGTGGAGTAGCTGTAATTAAAGTTGGTGCCGCAACTGAAGTTGAGCAGAAGGAACGTCAGCATCGCGTTGAAGATGCTCTCTCTGCAACTCGAGCAGCAGCCGAAGAAGGAATTCTCCCTGGTGGTGGTGTTGCTTACATTCGTACTCTTGCTGCCCTCGAAAAACTGAAGATTGAAGGTGATGAAGATGAGCAGATTGGTGTGGAGATTGTTAAGAACGCTCTTACTGCTCCAACATTCCACATTGCAACTAATGCCGGTGAGGCCGGTGACGTTGTTGTTGATAAGGTTAGAAAGGGAAAAGATGGTGATGGATTTAACGCTCTCACCGGCAAATATGAGGACTTGGTGAAAGCAATGGTTATTGATCCAAAGAAGGTCACACGATCTGCCCTGCAAAATGCAGCATCTGTGGCTTCTATGTTCCTCACTCTCGAAGCAGCAATTTCCGATATTCCTAAAGAGGATGACGGTGCCGCTGCGGCAGCAGCTGCAGCTGCAATGGGAGGAGGCGGAATGATGGGAATGTAGGTCTAAAGATCAAAATAAGGCCCCTGCGAGAGCGGGGGCTTTTAAAATCCCCTAGACAAAGCCAAAAAGTCCACTGTATAGTATCTCCCAATTCGTTTTTCCCCATCCATCCATGAAAAAGTTTATTGCAATCTCCAGCGTCTTGCTGCTCACAGCATGCCAGGCACAGGTCGCACCGGAAGGTGAAGCACCTGAGGTAGAAGGAGAAGAGGCAGCTCAGGAAGAAGTCGTAGAAGAGTAGTCTTTCTCACCCTTACAGATACTAAAGCCCCTATTTCGGGGCTTTTCTGTTATACTCAAATCACTTAACCCCTTTGATGTATGAAAAAACTCATCGCAATTACAAGTGTTTTGTTTCTAACGGCCTGTCAGGCACAAATAGTTCCCGAAGGGGCTCCTGATGAGGAACCACAAGACGGACAAGCATTTAATGAATGCGGAACTAACGGTGTTAAGTGTTCATGTAACAAGCTCGTTGCAGTAGATGACACAGCTCCCAGCAAAGGAGGTTGTGGATGTGGCAGTAAGTCCTGCAGGAGAATCTAGCTACCCTCTATATGACTGAGAGTTGCCACATGGAACACGGGGCAAGAAAGAAACCTCGCCCGGATATAATCCTCCGCAGCTCCATTGCTTTAATTATTCTTTCGTACGGGACGTATCTTTTCCTCCCTGAGATAACAGGAAGTTTCGTTCCGCTCTATAATTTCACATCCACAATATTCGAATTGATGAACAAGATGTGGTGGGGAGTTCTGCTTGGAATCTTCTTTGTTGGACTTCTGGACCAGATTCCACGCGAGTTCATCATGACAGTGTTGGGTAAGGACGGAAAAGTGAAAGGGATATTCCGTGCAACACTTGCTGGAGTTCTTCTTGATCTATGCAGTCACGGGATTCTTCTTGTTGGAATGAAGCTCTACAAACGTGGTGCAAGCCTTGGGCAAGTGATGGCATTTCTGATAGCAAGCCCGTGGAATTCATTATCACTTACTTTAATCCTTTGGGCATTGGTCGGATTCAAATGGATGATTGCAATGCTTCTTCTTTCGATAGTGATAGCTATCATTTCCGGATTGATTTTTGAAGTACTGACTGCGAAAGGCGTGCTCCCGAAGAACCCGAATGCGAGAGCCATTGATGAAAATTTCAACTTCTGGGGTGAGACAAAGAAAGGACTTTCAAAATTCCGCCCAACTCCCACTTGGTTTGTGAGAAGTACATTGATGGGGCTCGGAGATTCAAAGATGATCTTACGGTGGATCTTCTTTGGTGTTGTTCTCGCTGCAGCAGTACGAACATTTGTTTCACCGGAAGCCTTTGCAACGTTCTTTGGTCCGACTGCAATGGGTCTTTTGATTACTGTAATTGTCGCAACGCTGCTCGAAGTCTGTAGCGAAGGATCATTACCGATAGCTGCTGACATACTCACACGTGCGGGCGCACCAGGAAATGCATTCACGTTCCTGATGACAGGAGTATCAACGGATTACACTGAGGTTCTCTCCTTAAAAGAAACAACCCGATCATGGAAAGTAGCATTATTCCTCCCACTAGTAACCGTCCCACAAGTGATAGCAATAGGATTGATCTTAAATAAATTCGTATCCTAGGACTCTTAGGACTCTTTATACTTTGAGATCTTCCTTTCTTATATATATCTCATCACCTCTCTTCACTTCATTATTCAACATGTAGTCTGCAATGTAGTTTTCTAATACCTCTGTAATTGTTCTGCGCATTTCTCGTGCACCGAAGTCAACGCTGTACCCCTTCTCTGCAATCGCACGGACTGCATCTTCTTCTAATCTGAGTGAGATGCCTTTCTTCTCCTGCAGATCGTTTATGATGCTTGTGATCATAAGGATCGCAACTTGAACTGCTTCTTCCTGAGAAAGAGGCTCATAAAGAATCACTTCATCGAATCGGTTTACAAACTCCGGGGTGAAGGTGCCTTCTTTGATGATGGTGTCGATCAATGATTTCTTGAACTGTTCCTTATCCGCACCTTTGTTCTTTGTGATGAAATCGCGAATGAATAGTGCTCCTGCATTAGACGTGGCAATGATGACCGTATTCCTAAAGTCTGTCTTTGCTCCTCTGCTATCTGTGAGCATTCCTTCATCCAGTATCTGAAGAAATAGGTTAAGAACTTTCTTATCTGCTTTCTCAATCTCATCCAAAAGCACAACGGAGAACGGGTGGTCTTGGACCTGTTGCGTTAGGAAGCTCTCGCTTCCGGAACCTGGATCCGGTGATCCGATTATCCCGTAGATGGAATCATCATTGCTGTACTCGTTCATGTCTAATCGGATTAAGCTGTCGACTGATCCGAAGTAGAGCTCTGCAAGCGCCTTCGCAGTTTGAGTTTTTCCAACTCCGGTTGGGCCTAGGAATAGGAAAGTCCCAAGGGGCCTATCTCCTTCATTAATGTCTAGCTTTGCACGCTTGAGAGTATTCACAAGTGCGGTAAGTGCATAACGCTGACCAACGATACATTCACCTAGTTGTTCCTCCAGATGAATAAGTTTGTCTTTCTCATCTGTTGATACTTTCTGCACATTCATCTTGGCCTTTAGAGATACGATCTCCCGTATGTGACCATCTAATACAATCTTTTGACCTGCGTTCTTCGCTGCGAGAACAGCATCTCTAAGTACATCGACAGCCTTCCCTGGGAAGCCACCCTTCGTAACATATCGCTTTGTGAGATCTACTATTGATTTGAGTGCTTTGTATGTGACGTTTACATGAGACTGATGTTCGAGCTTAAAGTACTCTTCCATAAGAACTCCCATAGTCTCTTCGTCTGAAGCATCTTCCAGAGGAATCTTCTCAAACATTGAATCGAGTGCGCTGTCTGTCTTAACAAGTGAGTGATAATCCTGACTGTCTGCAATTCCTACAACAAATATGTTCTTTTCCTGAAGGAACTTGCTGAGTATCCCCTTCATCTTAGTATCTCCACTCTGCAGGAAAAGTCCGATGTTTTCTATTACAAGAACGAACTTACCTGACTTGTTTGCAGTCTTGAGTGCATCCAGAAGAATTTGATCCGGCTTATCGTATCCGGAAAGAAGCTCCTGTGCTTTAAGAAGCCTAACCTGCGTGAACCTAAGATTATGCTCTCGTTCATGCATCCTTAGCATGTATGCAATGTTATTTACGAATGTTCTTTTACCCACTCCTGTTCTTCCTGTAATTAGAACATTGTGTTGAGATGAACGACTCAGAACATGAATAGTGCTTTGAATCTGTTCTTTGTGTATTACAACCTCAAGCTTTCCCTGGAACCGAATCTTATTACTGATATTTTCTGTAAGCGTATCAAATACATTTGTATATCCCTGCACCCAGCTTCTTCCAAGACTACCGAATTTTTTTACGAGCCCGTTTGGACTGAACAATGGATCTCTTGTGACTTTCAATCGATTGTGAAATATTTCCCACTGAAGAATATGCTTCATGTCTTCCATAGAAATATCACATTCATTTAGAAGTTGATTAAACAGATCTCCCTGCTGCATGAATAAGAACAGAATTACATTTGCATCAATCTTCTTCTCTTTGAAGACAGGCATTAGCTGCTGTGCTTCTTTAATAAACTCAACTACCTGAACTCCACTCAATTCTTCCTTGCATCGCTCAAGTATGTCTTTCTTCTCGAGACCCATTTCATCAAGAATAAATTTACCGCGGTCTGTGGATGCAGCTGCATTCAAGAGTGCCTCCGCAGTTATATGCCTTTTGTGCCTTAATCTTTTAACAAGTTCATAGCTAAGTTGTGATGCAATGTTTCCTTTAACTAGTGCAGGCTCTTCATCATTTGCAAGTTCTTCAATTACAAATCTGTTTATGATGCGAAGCATTACAGTGAGTAGCAATACTCCAACAACTAGCGGTGTCCAGTAATGCGTCTGCCAATCATGAAGTGCAATCGGCAGAAGGAATGCTCCGCAAATGATCAGAAGTATCGGACCCTCTAGTGCGCTACGGAACACGAATGCCGCGTAGGATTTTGTGCCTGTAATATCAAAAGACTGTCCGAACATTATCCGTAGAACGAAGCGAGAATGAATATCACTCCCTGAATAAACAGAAGTGGGAATGTAATCCACGTCAGGAAGTAAACAATGTAGAACTGAAGCAATATGATCTGTGCAACTAATCCGAATGCGATCGTAACTATTCTGAATATAAAGCCGATTACACGAGCCGTGATATTCAAAGTAAGCGTCTGCATAATTTGCCCAAACGCCATGAGGTTCTTTGGATACTTATCTGTAATATTTTTCCACGGTGAGAAGAGCGTCATTATCAAGAACGGGATCGAGATGATCTCGTTGAAGGCTGTTAAGTACGCGATGTAGTTTTTAATGATTCGAACAGGTTCCTCTACGAAATACCAATGCGGCAACCTGATCGCTATTGCAGCGAGCAGGAACGGATGCCTACAGAGGTGTATCACTCCGAACAGAGTCAGTTTTGGTATTATCCTGTAATTATAGCAAAAAACTGCTATTCTTTGAAGGATGAAGAATTTACAAGGCGCATTCATTGTTATGGAGGGCCCAGATGGCAGCGGAACGACATACCACAGCAAAAACCTGCTCAAAAAGCTTCAGGAGTGTGGAATTGATGTAATCTCAACCTCAGAGCCCACTGATGGCGGAATCGGGAAGGAAATACGCACTCTCCTGCACTCTCCAAAACTCCCATCTCCGGATGCTGTCCAATTGCTGTTCTGTGCAGATCGTGCAGACCATGTGGCAAATCTGATACAACCAGCTCTTAATGAAGGAAAGACTGTCATCTCAGATAGATATTCACTCTCAACAATCATTTATGGGAAAGCGCTGGGCTTAGATGAGCAGTGGCTTAAGGAGATAAACAGCAGATTCCCGCCGCCCGACCTCACGATTGTGACTCTTCCTCCATTCGAGATATGTGAAAGGAGAAGAGGCAGGCGCGATGTTTTGGACCAATTTGAGGAGTCATCCTTCCAGAAAGATGTATACAATTACTACAGCGAGATTGATGATCCCGCGACAATATTTATAGACACATCTGCATCTCAGGAAGAAGTGAGCGAAAATATCTGGAGTAGTGTGCAGAAGTACTTTGGGCCAATTTCGAGGAAGATGATCGCCGACTTATAAAGGATTCCTACGAATCCAATGAATCCTACGAATCCTAGGATTCCTTATCTTCGGATTCTTCGGAATCCTCGGAGTCCTTGGTTTCTTGATCAACCGCTGGAATACCAACACCCAACCTGCGTATACTCTGGCTATGACAGCTCTTCTTCTCGACGGTAAGGCAGCAGCCGAAACATGGCTCAATGAGCTCAAGCCGGAGGTTGAGAAACTTAGCCCGAAGCTTGTGGTTGTACAAGTTGGAGAAAACCCTGCGAGTGCTAGTTACATCAAGCAGAAGATGAAGAGCTGCGAGAAGATCGGGATTGAGAGTGAACACAAACATCTGTCTGAAGAAACGACACTTACGGAATTGATCGATGTGATTGATGATTTGAATGATGATGATTCTGTTTCCGGTTTCATTGTGCAGTTACCATTACCGGATCATCTGCAACCAAGTGTCCCACAAATAATCCGTGAGATTGATCCAAAGAAAGACGTAGATGGATTTACTGCATATAACCTTGGAAAAGTTTTTCTCTCAACAGAGTTTGAACATCTGCCTCCAGCAACGCCTGCAGGGGTGATCCGTCTTCTCGATCACTTTGATATTGAGATTGAAGGAAAGCACGTTGTAATGGTCGGGCATAGCAACATAGTCGGTAAACCACTCGCGACGATGCTACTTAATCGTGGAGCGACTGTTACGGTGTGCCACATCAAAACGCAGGATCTTGCAGCTCATACGAAACAAGCGGATATACTCTGCAGCGCTGTGGGTAAACCAAATCTGATCACAGAAGACATGGTGAAAGACGGCGTTGTTGTTGTTGACATAGGTATCACTAAAACGGATGACGGATTGAAGGGCGATACAGATTTCGAAGCGATTAAGGATAAAGCCTCTGCCATCACTCCTGTTCCCGGTGGAGTAGGACCGATGACAGTTGCAAGCCTCCTCAGCAACTGCATAGCCGCAAAGAAGAGACAGCAAGAAAAATAGAGATGATCTATTGCATTATTCCAGTTCATCTATAGTATTTTCACGTGGACAGTGATCTTGTCTCATTTTTGGCCTCCCGGATGCATGTCCGTCAGGCCTGTTTTATTTTTTATAAGCTAATCCTTCAATAAGGATGTGCGGAATTCTTGCTGTCTCCGGCTTCCGCAATGTGATCCAGGACCTTTATGACGGCTTAATTCTCCTCCAGCATCGTGGACAGGACGCGGCGGGGATAATGACATACAACTCACAATTCCATCTGAAGAAATCTAACGGAATGGTACGTGATGTTTTTCATACAAAGTCACTTGCAAGACTGCAGGGTCACATGGGAATCGGTCACGTTCGTTACCCAACTGCAGGATGTGCAAGCGAGTTCGAGAGTCAGCCTTTCTTTGTGAATACTCCATTTGGAATTGCTCTCGCGCACAATGGAAACCTGACAAATAACGATGATCTGCGAAAGGAACTCTTAGAAAAGTACTACAGACATCTCAACACATCATCCGATTCCGAAACACTTTTGAATGTCTTTTCTGTTGCTCTGCACAATCAGAGGCCAAAGGACTTAACTCCGGATCACGTCTTTAAAGCAATCGCTACTGTATTTAGGAAATGCAAAGGTGCATACAGTGCTGTAGCTATGATTGGAGGGCATGGGATTGTTGCCTTCCGAGATCCCCATGGTATTCGCCCACTACAACTTGGAAAACGAAAGTTTGGTATGAAGGAGGAATACATTATCGCATCAGAGAACACTGCGTTTACAGCTTTGGACTTTGAATTTATTAGAGACATCCAACCGGGTGAATGTGTATACATCGATAAAAAGAATAAGCTTCACAGTAAGGTTGTTCGTCAGGGGCAATTGAATCCATGTCTGTTTGAATGGGTTTATCTTTCTGCACCGGACTCAACTATAGATGGAGTAAACGTTTACAAGGCACGTGTACGAATGGGAGAAGCTTTGGCACAACAAATAAAGAAGTCCGGAATAGAAATCGACTCTGTTATTCCGGTTCCGGATACCGGAAGGCCTGCTGCTGCCGGGCTCGCGGATAAATTGAAGGTTCGTTATCGAGAAGGTTTTGTGAAGAACCGTTACATTGGTAGGACATTCATTATGCCGGGACAAAAGATAAGAAAACGCAGCCTGCACTTTAAGCTGCACCCCATTAATCTTGAATTTAAGAACAACAACGTATTGATTGTGGATGACTCGATTGTTCGTGGAAATACAAGCAAAAAGATTGTTGAACTTGCCCGTGAAGCAGGTGCAAAGAAAGTCTACTTTGCGTCATCTGCACCTCCTATTAAGGGGCCGGACCCATACGGTATTGATCTTCCTACATGGACAGAATTGATTGCAACTGATCATTCTATTGACCAGATCTGTAAACACATCGGTGCTGATGGACTCTTCTACACAAATATTCACGACATTCATGCAGCAGTTCAGGCTGGAAATAAGAATATCAAGTCTTTTAGCGATGGTTGCTTCACAGGAAAGTACCCGACTCCTGAGGTAGATTCTAAGCTCTTAAAGCAGATGGGAAGTAGAAGGACTACAACACGAGATACATTCTACATGAATGAACCATCTGAAGATGGTGAAGGTGGTAGAATGCTACAGCTTGTGTAGATGAAAGTTCTTCTCGTCAGTTCAACGGCTCGTGGTCACGCGGTTGCTGAAGCAATTGTGAAGAGTCCTTACAAACCTGAATTGATCTCTGTGTGCGCGAGTGCAAATCCCGGAATTAAAAGAATCGCGAGCGAGATGCATGTTCAGGATGTAATGGATTTCTATCCGATTGTAAATATCGCGAATGAAACAAAGCCTGATTTTGCCTTCATTGGACCGGATGATCCCATTGGGAAAGGGCTTGCCGATGTTCTTGAAGACGCAGGAGTTCCATGTGTTGCACCAAAGCAGAGCCTAGCTCGTGCTGAGTCGAGCAAGGGATTTTTGAGAAATCTTCTTAAAAAATGCAACATCGATGTATCCCCTAAGTTTGAAGTTTTCAGGCAGATCGATCCTCCTGGAATTAAGGATTACATTGAGCAAGAGCTAAACAGTGAGTACGTCGTTAAGTACGACGCGCTTAAAGGAGGTAAAGGCGTGAAAGTAAGCGGCGAGCATATTGAATCTGTGAAGGACGGTGTTGAATACGCGATCGAATGTATTGATGAGTGCGGTGCCGTTGTGATTGAAGAGAAATTAATTGGAGTGGAGTTCAGCCTGATGAGTTTTGTTTCCGGGACACAAGTAGTGCACATGCCCGCAGTGCAAGATCATAAGCGTGCGTACGAACATGACACGGGACCAAATACCGGTGGTATGGGAACGTGGAGTGATGCAGATCACTCACTTCCATTTCTAACTGATGAAGATCTGGAAAGCGCTAAACAAACGAACATACTGACTGCTAAAGCACTGATGAAAGAATGCGGTGAACCATTCAAAGGAATTCTTTACGGTGGATTCATTGTGACTAGAAGGGGCGTAAAGTTGATTGAGTACAACTGCAGACTCGGTGATCCTGAAGCTCTCAATGTGCTACCGATCTTGAAATCTGACTTTGTAGATATTTGCCTCGGAATTGTTAACGGAGAACTGACAGATGATCTTGCACATTTTGAAAATAAGGCAACTGTCTGCAAATACATCACACCGGAAAGTTATCCTGTTTCGAAGGATCAGAAAGGAGAACTAGTTACTATCCCCGAAATCCCCAATCACTCTGACGCGGCCATCTACTACGGCGACCTTTCGGAAGATTCCGAAGGTGCGCTGCACCTCGGCGGATCGAGGTCGGTAGGGATCGTAGGTATTGGACCAACGATCGAAGATGCGGAAAACCTTTCCGAGGAGCTTTGCCAGAAGGTTCAGGGTCCGGTGCGGTATCGCTGCGACATTGGAACCAAGCCTCTAATTGCTCAGCGTCTAGAGGCGGTGAAGTCTCTCCGGTAAACAAGTTTTGTACAATCCATCTCCTTTCCATTGTTATGTGAGTTTGTTTATCACTGCCTCTGCTAAGAGCAATAGCATACTTCTCTGGCTGTGGACTCATTTGAAGACGCGTTAACACATCAATCTCTGCAGCAAATGTGAGTCTATTAAAATTTGCTACCCCTTCATCAAGATTTTTTGGGCAAAATTTATATTCCGAGCTTGGACCTGATTCTTCAGACATCTAAATAACTATAACATCATTTGGAATTTCTGTCTTCCATCTACAAGACTTTTTTAGGAGACTACTTCCTGTACAATCCCCCTCAATGAAAAAGGATCTCACAGGAATCCTCATACCGTTTGTGTACTTCATTGCTGGAGCAACCACTCTCGCAGGAGTTGCCACAACTTTCTACTACAAAGAAGATCTGGGTTTGACGATTGTGCAGACGCAAATTCTGGGATCCATCAGCATTATTCCGTGGAGCATTAAGCCGATCTATGGATTTCTAAGTGACAGAAGGCCGATCTTTAAACTGAATCGGAAGCCATATCTCTTTATCGCTGGACTTCTTGGATCTGCAGGATATTTCTCACTTGCAACATGGGTGCATAGTTTCTCCGGAGCAGTGATCGCTATTTTGATCTCCGGAATGGGTTTTGCTCTTGCGGATGTGATTGTGGATGGAATAGTTGCTGAAAGGAGTCGCACACAAAAAGAGGCAGGGAAACTCCAGAGCATTTGTCGTGCAGCACTTCTTACCGGTGCACTCCTTGTTGCGTATCTCTCCGGAGTACTAGTTGAAATTATCGGTGCACGGAACGTCTTCTATATAACAGCAATGCTTCCGTTGCTTACAACATTCTTCTCGCTTCTGATAATTGAGCCTCCGGGAGAGATTGTTTCCTTCTCACTCAAAGACACGTGGCGAGCATTCAAAGGCGCAATCAATAAGGATATCGTCTGGGCAGCGGCCTTTCTTCTTGTATGGAGATCAACTCCAACAACAGGCGGGGCATTCAGTTTCTATTTGATTGATGAACTTAGCTTCAGCCCTGAGTTCTTTGGGCGTCTTGCACTTGTAAGTTATGTGATGGGAATTATAGGAGTTCTTATATTCCGCAAGTGGTTGATGTCCGTTCCACTCAATAAACTCTTCTTCTGGATAATGGTTCTGAGTGTGATTCTCTCGCTCCCATCCATCGGACTTGTATACGGATGGTACAAGTACTTAGGAATGAGTCCTCACATGTTTGCGATGGCAGATACTTTGATCTCCGCACCGCTTTCAGAAATAGGATTCCTGCCACTGATGGTTTTGATTGCACGAGTTTGTCCCAAAGGAATTGAAGCCACGATGTTCGCTGTCCTTGCTAGCCTCAGCAACATCGGCCTTGCTGTGAGTGACCTTGGCGGAGGACTCCTTGTAAAGATCTTCGAAGTACGCCAGGCAGCACACCCACTTGGAGCTGATTACTCAAACCTGCACATAGTCCTTTGGATTGCGATACTAAGTAGCTTCCTACCCTGGCCACTACTTAGATTCCTACCGGATACACGAGTAGCAGAAGAAGTAGCACCGGATATTACTCCATCAAAATTACACACTCAAAAACCTGGTGACCCCTCCAAGGAAGAGATAGCTTAATCTTTGCTTAGCTCAGCTAGCCTCTCTTCTTCTCTCTTAGCCTGAAGATCATCAAGGATCTGCCCTATGTCTCCTTCCATGATTCCGGGGAGGTTGCTGTAGTTTTTTCCTAAGCGATGATCTGTCACACGATCTTGGGGATAATTGTATGTACGAATCTTTTCACTGCGATCTCCGGATCCGACCTGCCCTGACCTCAAATCACCTCTCTCCTTTGCTAGTCTCTCCTGCTCAGCTGCGTACAATCGTGACCGGAGGATACCCAGAGCACGTGCTTTGTTCTTGTGCTGACTCTTTTCATCCTGACAACTAACGACAATGCCGGATGGGATGTGTGTAAGACGTACAGCTGAGTCAGTTGTATTTACTGACTGACCTCCGGGGCCGCTGCTTCTGAATACATCAACCTTTAAATCCTCATCTTTAATCTCCACATCAACTTCTTCCGCTTCAGGCAAGATTGCAACAGTTGCTGCGGATGTGTGCAGACGACCCTTGCTTTCCGTCGCTGGAACTCTCTGAACGCGATGTGCGCCGGATTCAAATCGCATTAGTCCATATGCACCGGGTCCATCAATCTTACAAACTGCTTCTTTTATTCCTCCCGCATCTGCATCAGCTTTATCCAGAACTTCCACTTTCCATCCCTGCTCTTCGGTAAAACGCAGATACATCCTCAAAAGTTCAGCAGCAAAAAGTGCAGCTTCTTCTCCTCCTGTTCCGGCACGAACTTCCAAAATCACACTCCTGTCATCATCAGGATCTTTGGGGATCAAAAACCTTTTCATCTCTTCCTCTAGTTCTGGCAGACGAGCTCTTGCCACCGATGCTTCTTCTTCCGCAAGCTTTTCCATTTCAGGATCGCCCTTAGCTTCATCGGTGAACTTGATCGCATCCTGACACTTGTCATATTCCTTAAGCAAACCGATAAGTGGTTCGAGATCAGAAAGTTGCTTACCGATCTTTGCAATCTGCTTGGGGTCCGAAAGAACTTCAGGATCCTGCATCTTCTGCTGCAACGCAGAGTACTCCTCAGCCAATGCTCGAAGCTTATCAATCATGATGATCGTTAGTTCTCAGATGATTCCTTGCCACAACTTGTACAAACAGACTGCCATTCAAATCCTTCCGCATTACATGAAGGACACTTCTTCTTGAGAACACGTCCGCATCCTCCGCAAAAGTTACCACTGAGGGATAACGGATAATTACACTTTGGACAGTCGCCATTCTTTATCTTCTTCTTGCCCCACAAAACAGGATCCGTAAGTTTCCGATGCACGATAACAATCAAAGCACCAAAGAGAACTATTGGGATTAATATCAAAATGTAATAACCGATTACACGAGTGAATACGGTGACCTGCAAAAACTCCCATAGTTTCTCTAAAAACATTTTAGGAACAAGACTCCAGATGAAAACGATCACCGAGTGCAGGCTAACGGCACATGCTGCAAGAAGTGCTGCGATTGATACTACCTCCCAGCTTGAGTTCTTTTTCTTCGTACGAACATGCCAGAAGAGTACAACCAGGAAGAACGGAAGCCAGAACAAGGCTTCCAAACCGAATACTTTCGCCTGCCGTATCCTCATTTTTTTCTCATATTCCAACTTCATTGGCTCAAACGCATCCTCTGCTTTCTCCTCCAATCTCTCTGCCATTTCTTCTTTTACGGATATTTCCTTTTCAAGTTTACTCAGCTCCTCTCGTACATCTGTAATCGAAGTCTGAACTTCATCTATCCCACCATAAAAAGGCTTATCGCTCTCAGCTATCTCCTCAAGCAAACTGGTGTCGTAGTCCTGCCTGTTAATCCTCAACTGATCCTCCAACTGGTATTTTCTTCTGTAAAGGGGCTGAAGTTCATCATCACGAAAATCCTGAAGAGCGACATGCTCCGGTATTTTCCAGTATTGAGGATAATCGATCCTTTCCACACCATCTCTCATATCAGCCATAGATCTTTCCCCGAGGGCGAATAGGAAAATAGCGAGCATAAGAACCAGAATCTTCACGACGAGGGAGTACCTTTTCTCCTCATAATCGAACTTGAGGCTCTCCTTGCGCCGAAATGGTTTTAGAAGCTTTTTGAACATGGCCAAACTCTAGCACAATTTCTCACTATTTCCGTAGAAAAAATAGGATCAGGACATAGAATAGATACGTGAAAATTCTGGTTGCCATGTCCGGCGGGGTCGATTCAAGCACTGTTGCACATATGCTCAAGGAACAGGGACATGAAATTGTGGGCGTAATGTTCACCATCTGGTCAGATCCTCTTGCGTCACCCCTTGCACAGGTGCTCCCAAGCAAGTGCTGCCATGCGCAGACAAGGGCACGCGCCACTCAGGTAGCGAAGGATCTGGATATTCCACTTCACATACTTGATCTTGAAGAAGACTTTAAGAGCACAGTTGTTGATCCATTTTTGAAGAGCTACAAAGAAGGAAAGACACCGAACCCATGCGTTTACTGCAATCGAATCTTTAAGTTTCAAAAAATGCTTGAGTGCATGGAGGAATTTGGGTGCGAGAAGATGGCTTCGGGGCACTACGCAAGAGTCGCTCAGGAGACACGATCAAATGGATCCAATAAGTACCTCCTCCTTGAGGGGCTAGACAAGACCAAAGACCAAAGCTACTTCCTACATCGCCTCTCTCAGGAACAACTCAGTAAGACTCTATTCCCACTCGGATCTATGGAGAAGAGTGACGTGATTAAGGAAGCAACCAAGTACGGGATTCCAATTGATCCTGAAAATTATCAGGAGAGTCAGGACATCTGCTTCTTCCCGGAAAAGGAGCCAAAAGAGTTTTTAAACAGGCACTTAAAGGATCAAATCAAGCCGGGAAATATCACTACAGAAGATGGCGAAGTTATCGGTACACATCGGGGGCTACCTCACTACACAATCGGCCAGAGAAAAGGCCTCGGTGTTGGTGGACTCAAGATCCCACTTCATGTGACTGCAAAGAACATTAAAAAGAACACGCTCAC
>CAYUBO010000001.1:26494-29466 GCA_964443095.1 uncultured Candidatus Peribacteria bacterium
GCAAAGACGAATCTACAATGCTGGAGGCAGAAGACCTGAACTTTATTTCCTGGAGCCCAGAAGAAAGCAAAGAAGTCGACTTTGAGGCCCGCATACACTCATCGGGACAAAAACAGAAAGGTGTACTTAACCATAAGAATGGAAAAGGTACATTCCGTTTTGAAAAGCCAATACGAGGCATTTCTCCCGGACAATACATCGTGCTCTATCGGGGCGAAGAAGTCATCGGTGGCGGAATGATTTCTTAGATGATGTAAACTGCTCTAAATGGTATCCTGTAGCCCATTTTGGGTATCTTCAGAGGCTTTATTCTGGTACAATATCTGGATTCTATGACAACCCCCGATCAGTATGAACACCAGGCATTCTATGACGAAGACGGAAACATTCGAATTCCTAACTTTCATGGCGATACTCCTGAAGATGGGTCGGAGAATGAAGAAGGGCGAGAATCTCCTCAAGAGGAAGCTACGAGTGAAAAAGGTGAAGAAAGCCCTAAGTACCATCAAATACTTGGTGAAGTGCGCGGTCAAGTAATCCGAACAACTGGTGGACTCATGCAGGAAGGAACAAGGCAATACCACCACACAGCACGAGATTTGGTTTCCTCAATCAAAGGTAGCCATAGAATACTAAGAAGCGGAGGAAGAAAGATATGGGGATTTTGTGCTCAACCGGTCTGGATCCTAAACAGAAAGAAGGAACCTAAGCAGTACAACAGACTAACTTTGTTCTGCGTTGATACGGTTCGATTCGGAGGAACATTTGCCGCAATCTTTGGGGCTCTTTTTGTATCACTCAACTATCAGAGCTTCATGCACATTGTTGAACCCTTCATTGATCCGGTAGAACATACTAGAAGTGTTACAGCTATGACTTCGGACATAGATGCCGCACTTAAAGAAAAGATTCTAAGGAGTCCTTCCCTCGCAACAGCAGGTCGTGAGAAGGGGGATCTCTTAAGCTTCCTTACTGAAGTTGGCCCTCCGGAAAACAGGATGATAATTCCGGCACTTTCACTGAATATCCCTCTTGTAACCCCATCGTATGAAGCAGTACTCCAAGAGAACTGGGAAATGGTCGAAGAAGATATTCAGGATGCTCTACAGTACGGTGTTGTGCACTACCCTGGGACAGCAAGACCGGGACAAGCCGGTAACTTCTTTGTAACAGGACACAGCTCTTACTACCCTTGGGCATCCGGAAAATATAAAACTGTTTTTGCTCGTCTACATGAAATGGAGGTCGGTGATGAGTACTGGGTGTACTACGGAGGAGATAAGCACAGATACATCGTTACAGATAAGAAAGAAGTTAAACCAAGTAATGTAGACGTGCTGGATCAACCAACAAACAAGAGAACAGCAACACTTATGACGTGCACACCTGTGGGAACAACCTTGCGCAGGCTGATCCTCAACTCTCAGGAAGTAGATCCGATAACAGGAATTGCGCTGAAGCCGGGGCAACGTGGAAACGAGCTTGTCGTACGGCCCAAGCTGGAATCATTACCGATTTAGGAAAAATCGTCATGGTGAGCTCGTCGAACTATGAAGCAGTACTCCAAGAGAACTGGGAAATGGTCGAAGAAGATATTCAGGATGCTCTACAGTACGGTGTTGTGCACTACCCTGGGACAGCAAGACCGGGACAAGCCGGTAACTTCTTTGTAACAGGACACAGCTCTTACTACCCTTGGGCATCCGGAAAATATAAAACTGTTTTTGCTCGTCTACATGAAATGGAGGTCGGTGATGAGTACTGGGTGTACTACGGAGGAGATAAGCACAGATACATCGTTACAGATAAGAAAGAAGTTAAACCAAGTAATGTAGACGTGCTGGATCAACCAACAAACAAGAGAACAGCAACACTTATGACGTGCACACCTGTGGGAACAACCTTGCGCAGGCTGATCCTCAACTCTCAGGAAGTAGATCCGATAACAGGAATTGCGCTGAAGCCGGGGCAACGTGGAAACGAGCTTGTCGTACGGCCCAAGCTGGAATCATTACCGATTTAGGAAAAATCGTCATGGTGAGCTCGTCGAACCATGACATGATGCTTTATACTGTACCCGCATTGATCCTTTAATTATCGCTATTCATGCCGCCATGGTGGAATTGGTAGACACTGGGGACTTAAAATCCCTTGCCCTAATTCTGGGCGTCCTGGTTCGAGTCCAGGTGGCGGCACCAACTAAACAGCAATTCTAGTATTCATCTCAACATCTCTTCCAAATCTCGAAGAAAGATAATTAGAAATTGCTACTGCATGTTTTTGAGCGAGACGATTTCTCTTGGGCTCTACTGGTTCATATTTCATTGGATGCTCATCACCAATGAGTTTAATCCTACAGCCAAACTTTAGTAGGACTTCTTGCTCTATTTCTGATTCCTGCAAACAGCGCTCTGCAGGATTTCTTCCCCATGGCAAATCTTCAACTGAACATCCCAAGCTACTCTCAATAGCAGCTTTCATCTCAGCAATGCTTTTAAACATGTTCCTGAGCATTTCGAAATCGTGCATCTCCTCTCCCTCCATAGCGAATTGGTTTCTCCATTCGGATTCGTCTGCGAGAACTTTTGCATAGACTGTAGCGGGTAGTATGTCATTTGCTCCACCCAACATCTCCATAAGTAATTCTCGACACTGTCTGTTATGCTCTACCATTCTTTTTCGCATCAATCTTGTCGGGGGCTTTTCCCCTTTATAGATGCCATCGTGCCACATAACGTAACTCCATGGCAGTGAGAACTTGTCGTCTGTACAGTTGAAAATCTCTGCTGCCGCACTTTTGCAGTGTGTTGTTGCGTATGTCTCTACAGAACCACCATTTGTCTGAATATGCTGAGCCGCTCTGTAGAAATACTCGATGGGCTTGCAACGACCACCGCATGAGTTAATCAACATAAGCAAATGAACTACCGCCAGCTTACGCAGGCGGTGTCCTAGAGGGCAAGCTTCGCTTG
>CAYUBO010000002.1:0-221 GCA_964443095.1 uncultured Candidatus Peribacteria bacterium
CACATTGTAAATATAAGTTATGTGTGCCATCTCTCGACTCCGCTCGAGATGACGAGAAAGAGATTAATGCACGTCACACTGAGCGGAGTCGAAGTGTGACACAAAAGGATTATCACTCAGCATGACACAGGTGTTGGTTGTATCGAGGGACGACACGGCAGATATTTATTACAAATGGAGCCGCCCACGAGATTTGAACTCGTGACCCCCTCCTTACCATG
>CAYUBO010000002.1:231-26030 GCA_964443095.1 uncultured Candidatus Peribacteria bacterium
GGAGGTGCTCTACCACTGAGCTAGGGCGGCTTTTCTGAGTTGTAAGCTTATAGATTCTCTCCCACAGTATCCAACCAACTCTTCGGTTTCTCATTCTTATATTTAAGAATCGCGTTCTTGAGTGTGTGCAGGCAGAGGAGAGCACACTTAATTCTTCTTGGGCCAATGGGGACTCCAAGCATTTCATAAATATCCTTCGAATCCATCTTAAGCACGTCATCAATTTTAATCCCAATCAAGTTCTCTGAAACCATCGACATCCCTGCCTGACTGATGGCACAGCCGGTGCCAATCCATCCAATATCTTTGATCTTTTCATCCTCAATAATCAGGGAAATCTCCAGAATATCCCCACAACTGACGTTCTTTTCTTCATGGGAAACGCTAGAGGAAGCCAAATTTTGCTGCTTACGGGGGTGCCTATAATGTTCGAGAATATTCTCGGCATAGAGGTCCATCATGAATTAGTATGACTATATGGGGATAAATGGGGAACCAAAATTGGGAGGAGAAATAAACTTTAATGATTTATCTTATTCTGAACAGCTTACACAAATCGAACGAGTAGCTGCAGGTGTTCAAGCTCATTGGGATCCATTATTTCCTGATCCTAGCCTGTTTTCAAATGCCAGAATGCTTATAGGACTTTTAGGAAAACTAGTGGCAACACCAGATGAGAAAGCTAGGGAACAAACACGAATTAATCATTTGAGGCATCGTTTAATGGAGGTAATAACATCTGCTCCAGACTTAGAAGATAAGACTGTTGGGATAAAACCACATTAAGTTCTCATTTTCTCATATACTAATTCAATGGCTGAAACACACAGGTCAATATCCTCTTTTGTATTGTAAATTCCGATTGATATTCTGCTTGTTGCACCGTACAAATAAAACTCATGCAACGGTTGCGTACAGTGATGGCCTGCACGGAGGCACACACCTTCTCTTCCAATGATTTCGGTTAAATCATGCGGATGAATTTCATCAATAATAAAGCTGATACATCCGGATGAATGGGGAAGCATCTTCAGTCCATCAATCTTATTGAGCTTTTCTGATGCATATTCCATCAATTCTTTTTCATGTTTCTCAATTTCTTCCCAATCAAACTGTTTTAACCACTCAATTGCACTGCGAAGTCCGACTGCTTCGGCGACCGGAGGTGTTCCGCCTTCAAATCTCCCCGGAATATCTGCAGAAGTAAAATCATCACGTGTCACTTCTTCTATCATCATTCCTCCACCGATCATCGGAGGCATGTTTTGCAGCAGATCTTTTTTTCCGTACAAAACTCCGATCCCGTTCGGCCCGTAGAGTTTGTGGCCGGAGAAAGCCAAGAAATCACAATCAAGTTTCTGCACGTCAATCAAATGGTGTGCGACAAGTTGTGCAGCGTCGACGCACACGAGTGCTCCCGCGGCGTGGGCCTTCTTTATTATCTCTTCAAGTGGAGGGCGAACCCCAAGCACATTACTTTGACCCGTAATAGAAATCATTTTTACATTTCCTTCTGCAATAAATTGATCAAGCATCTCCATCTGCAACGTTCCGTCTTCATCAATCTCAATCCACTTAATTTCAATCCCAATTTCTTGTTTGAGTTGTAACCACGGGACAATGTTGCTGTGATGTTCAAGAATCGAGAGGACTATTACATCATCTTTCTTAAGATTCATCTTCCCCCAACTCTTTGCAACGAGGTTGAGAGCTTCGGTGCAGCTTTTTGTGAAAATAATTTCTTCCGGACGGAACGCATTCAAAAAATGCTGAACTGCTGCACGTGATTTTTCATATTGGATTGTCGCTCTCTCCGAGAGAATATGCATTCCACGGTGAGCATTTGCATTATCTCTTTTGTAGTACTCATCCATCGCATCCAAAACACACTGCGGCTTCTGGGTCGTAGCTGCATAATCCAGATACACCACTTCTTCCTGCATAAGCAGGGGAAATTGCCGGCGGACATTCGATGGATCAAATGCCATGAGATCGCCACTCTACACCATTTTTTGGGTTATATCCCTCTTTTGAAGAGAAAAATGGCTCCCAGAACTGTGTGATTCATCTGCCTTTCTGATACCCTATTTTGGAATTTCTTATGCAGAAGAAGACCATCACCACTCTTTCGATTGCGCTATTTATTACCTTCCTCACTTGGGGAGTGTATTCGATGCTGGTGTATTTGGGAGTACCGGTACATGGGAAAGTACTTTTACCGGATCCAGTGTTTGAATCACTGGCTGCAACTTGCCAAGGGTCAGAACTTCTTTGCAGAGGGATGTATTCAATTGTTCCTTTTATTGCAAACACGTTTACGCGACTGCAGGTGTTCACGACTTACGCAATTCTCTGTGCAGTGATCTATGTGTTGTATCTCGGATGGTATGGGCTCAGGCAGGGAACGTTTATGATTCGCTGGCACCTCAGACCTTGGAAAATTTTTGTGCTATTCATTCTTATGATGGCACTTCTGTTTACGGTGCTTGGGTATTCCAACTTTGGAGACACACCATTCAGGCGGGTAGTTGAACCGACAGATAAGGTATACAACGTCGGGCCGGAAGCGTTGCAGACTCTTAAAGAGAACTTCACAAGATTGGAGAGTGCCGGTTGCCTTACGCACATCGGGAATTTTGATAATGGTGCAAACGTGTACAACATGAAGGGGCGTTGTATTGCAGGATCATTCATAAAGCGTGTATTGCCACCAGTACTTCTACTTCTTGTTTTAGTTCTTGAGTTACTGACTATAGGAAGGTTCCTATTACATCGGGCGAGGCTTAAACCTAAGGAAGAATCACTTGAGTTGGTAATGAGTTTAGGCGCAGGAGCATGTTTCACTATTGCAGTGCTCTGGATTCTTGCAGTAGCACACATATATACGTCAATTGCTGGTTGGTTATTGATAATTGCGATTCCAATCATTGGATGGAAACATGCACTTCACTGGATACGGCAGTTCTTCCATGCAACATGGACTGTGGAGAAGAGATGGTACAGCTTAATCATCCTTCTTGGCTGGTTACTCTTGAGTTACTTAGCACTTAATTACATCAATGTAGTGCGACCATTCCCAATTGGATGGGATGATCTGGGTAGTTATGTGAACAGGCCGCGACTCATGGTGAGTTACGGTCACTTCGTCTATTCGATGGCTCCGTTCCAGTGGGAATATCTTACGTCACTCGGATTCCTGCTGTTTGGTTACAACAGTTTCTTCGGTGCCACTTTCTCCATGATGATCAACTGGCTTGCAGGACCCATCGCAATTCTTGTGATCTTTGTATTTGTAAGAAAGTTCCTTGGGATCGGCCACGGAGTTCTCTCTGCTCTTCTCTATTACATGCTTCCGATGGTTGGGCACTTCTCATTTGCGGACATGAAGATAGATAACGCAGTCTTCTTTATGGGTGCGCTAGCTACGTTCATGGTGTTCCTATATCTATTCTCAAATGAAGAGGATGGCGAAAGACAATCACTCAAGTACATTGCACTTGCGGGAGTATTTGCCGGATTCGCATTCGCATTTAAGGCAACAGGAGTAATGGTTTTGATGGGAATAGGCGCAGTCCTTCTTGGTGCGATGCTTCACTGGACTGCGTTTCTTGGCGCTGTAGTCGGAACATTTGCAGTGTTTGCGTTGCAGCGTGTTCTGGACATAAAAACTGTTGTAGAGCGTGTGATGCTTGGAGTGGATCTCTCTCAGATGGGATTTGTAGCAATTACAGTAATAATAGGAGGTGCACTCATTGCGTACGGAGCATACCTCGGGCGCAAGAATCTAAAGCGTACAGCAATCACTATTCTAATTTTTGGAGCAGCATTCACAGTTTCCGTTGCTCCGTGGATTCTCCATAACAACTTCCTGCGTGGACAGTACATCCCAAAAATCGAACTGGGAGCGCTCAACACTTTCACGCCGATAATGGACATGGATGGCACCTCAGATGCAGCAAGCCGTGGGTACACAGTTCGCACATTGCCGCCTGAACTACGCGTTGATCGGTCGCATGAAAAATGTAGTGCGACAGGAGCAAAAGAAGAGTTGGGTCGTTACTGGGGTTTTGCAACAGGATGGAAGCACTACCTCACACTTCCGTGGAGAAATGTGAATAACATGGATAGTGCAGGGTATTACGTAACAACAATGTCAGCACTGCTTTTGTTCCCGATGCTTTTGCTGCTTCCTTACTTCTGGATGAAGAAAGCCAGATGGATGCGGTGGCTCTTTGTAGGGACACTGTTCCTACTTCTGCAGTGGATGATGCTTGCGAACGGGATCCCGTGGTACGGAATTGGAATGTTCCTCGGGCTTGTAGTTGGGTTGGAAGTCCTCATCTCACAATCTCCCGATACACCGAATAGGGTTATTGCCGCAATACTCATAGGGATATCAATACTTGCAATGCTGAATATGCGTTTTTGGCAGTTTGATCTGCAACGCAATCTTTATGAGTACCCGCTTGGCAAAGTCACAGCTGAAGCTTTGCGAGAAAGAACGATTCCACACTACGATGACATTACAGATATTGTTCTAGAGAGGAATGCAACAATGCCGGATAGGCCGTACCTTTATAGAGTTGGTACATTTATGCCGTACTTCATACCGCGTAACTTGGAAATAATAGGAGTGGCAGACCACCAGCTTGATTTCTTCAATTGTCTCCATCAAGAAGAGAGACCGGATGTTACGGTTGAGAGACTTAAGGCTCTCGGATTCAATAGCATAGTCTTCGATACGAATACTGCGACGATTGAACGTGATCCGAACGGATCTCTACACAGGAAGGTCGCAACGTTTGTGCATTTCCTGAATAATCCTCTTCTTAGAATTGTGTTGAACGATCCCGGAGCGGGCATTGCGTACGTTCTCATCCCTTAATGACTAAAAAGATTGCTGTTATCCCGGCGTACAACGAGGAGCGCACCATTGAGATGGTCATAAAAAATGTCAGTGGCTACGTCGATAAAGTTGTAGTCGTAAATGATTCATCAAGAGATCGCACTGCAGAGCTTGCACAGAAAGCAGGTGCGCATGTTGTTGAACATCCTCTCAACTGCGGAGCCGGTGCTGCGACCATGACGGGAATAGATGCGGCAAGGCAACTTGGTGCAGATATCATCATCACTTTGGATGCAGATGAGCAGCATGATCCACATGACATTCCGGAGATGCTCAAGCCAATTGAAGAAAATCGTGCGGACATTGCATTTGCAAATCGGTTTGGTCAGAAGAACAAAATCCCATTCATTAGAAAGCTCTTCAATGCCATCGGCAATCTTGTCACGTTCTGTGCGACTGGAAGGTGGGTGGATGACAGTCAGTGTGGGTACAAAGCACTGGGACCAAAGGCAGTTAAAGAAGTTGAGATTCGAATGAGCGGATTTGAATTCTGTACGGAGCTTGTGCGAGAAGCAGTTCAAAAAAAATGGAGAATCGTCCAAGTTCCTGTAAAGGTTGTGTATTCCGAGTACACGCTCGCAAAGGGGCAGTCATTTGCCGGGGGAGTGAAGACTGCACTCAAGATTCTGTTGAGATCATTCCTCAGGTAGCTTTCAGCTTTTAGCTTTTAGGGGCTTAAGCTTCTTTATCATTGTAATGAGCATTTTTTGTACCTCCACAAGCAATCCATTTGCTAAAGATATATCAATATTTGGATAAAGCCTTCTCAGAAGTATCAATTGCGTCTCAAGTTCAGCTGCAGATGCATCTGCAATTCTAAGGAATTGTATAAAATCTTTTTTCGTACCCCTCTTTTTTCCTTCCGCAATGTTCGAGGAAATTGAAACAGATGATCTTCGCATTTGAGCACTAAGACCATATGTTTCTTCCTTCGGAAGCGGTTTAGTTCTATTATAGATCTCTTGAGCAAGATCCATGCTTTTCTGCCACACGATGAGTTCTTTAAATGACTTAACAAACATGATCAAATCATATTCAGAGGGTGTTTTTTAGACTAGATTATTCTTTTTATGCCCAATATGGCGTAAGAGTTTTTGGCTTATAAACAAGCAAAAACACGTTCTATTCCCAGTAAGAACATCATCATCTGAAAGCTGAAAGCTAGAAGCTAAAAGCTTGCAGATTACTATCATATCTTCCACCAGGGTATTAAGATAATGATCAATGGACCTCACTCCTTACCAAATCTTGGCTCCAATCGCATCGCTTGTCGCGATTCTCTACGCGTGGAATCTTGTACTCAGGCAAAAGAAGACAATGTGGGAAGCTAGCCTGTGGACCTTATTCTGGGCAGCAATTGCTGCAATTGCACTGTATCCGGAAACGATTGATTACCTTACGAAAGCAACCGGAATTAAAGACAGAGAGAATGCTGTTCTTGTCACATTCCTTGGAATTCTATTCTTCATTGTTTTTTATCTTGTTGTGCGAATTGAAGAACTCGAACAGAGACAAACGAGACTAGTTCGAAAAGTAGCATTAAAAGATGCGGATCTTGAGGATGAAGATGATGATTCCGAGGAGTAACCAATCTTTATGAAAACTATTCTGCTCATCAGTCCCTATTGGAAAGAGGAGCACCGCTGGATGGTGAGTAGCTACAAGCTTGCTGAGCTGTGGCAGAAACTTGGATATAGAGTTGTTGTTGTGTGCATGGGGGCGAAAACACAGATTGAAGAGGTAAGTGACACACTCAAGATCTATTACAAGAAAGATTTATTCATTCCGGATCCTTGGAACTATGGAATTGCATTTGGGTTTACGAGACTTGTACGTAAGGTCATCCGCCGTGAGAATCCAGATCTCATAGTCGCGAACAAAATTCTCTTCTGGACTTCCATTTGTTTAATCCCATTGCGTCTAACCGGGAAGAGAGTTGTCCTGCTAACTGATGCACTCGTTGGTATTACATGGTGGCCGCGTGGAAGTATTCCTAAGTTCTGTGCTGCAATTTACGCGTGGACACTCGGATGGTTGATAATGCTATGCAGTTTACGATTCGTAACATTCCACCCACAGCCTCCAAAACTCCTCAAAAAACTTTTTGTTGAAGGAAAAACGCAGGTAATTCCAACCGGGATAGATGAATCTAACTACAATTCTGAAATCTCATCACAAGATAAATCCAATCTGACTATTACTTACGTTGGTCGTCTGGAATCAGTTAAAGGTGTTGATGATTTTCTTGCTGCAGTCACTCCACTTACGGAGGACTATCAGGATCTCAATGTTCAAGTTATCGGAGGGTACGATATGAACCATCCGTTAATCAAAAAGTACGGGGACACTGTCACATTTACAGGGTTGCGCGATGACGTTCCGGAGATTCTTTCAAAAAGTGACATCTTTGTTTTGCCTAGTTATAGCGAAGGACTAAGCAATGCACTTATGGAGGCAATGAGTAGCGGGTGTGCATGCGTTGCAACCGAAGTCGGGGGTAACTGTTTCCTGATTCAGAACGGAGTTTCCGGTTTACTCTTCCCCCCGGGTGACCAAGAAGCACTCCGAGCACACGTAAAGAGACTGATTGATGATCCATCTAAGCGAATTAGCCTAAGTGAGAATGCACGGAAGAGAATTGAGGCACATTTCAGCTGGGAGCATGTTGGAAAGAAGTACAAGACACTTTTTGATCACCTGATTGCGCACGGATGAAACCTAAGATTGTTTTACTCTCGGCTTTTCTTACCCCACTTCGCAGTGGTGCAGAGGCATGTGTGGAGGAAATTCCTGTAATTCTAAAAGATCAATTTGATTTCACTATCATCACAGCACGAATGCACAGAAATCTTCCAAAGAAAGATGAGCTCAATGGCACGCCGGTCATTCGAGTCGGCTTCGGCTGCATTTTCGATAAGTGGTTGTTCCCATTCTTAGCTCCGAAAGCAGTGAAAAAGATTAAGCCGGATCTTGTTCACGCTGTTCTTGAGTCTTTTGCAGGCTTAGCGATGGTTCGATGCAAGAGATTCAAGAGGCTACTTACATGCCAGAGTACGAACACATCACTTTTCCTAAAAAAGATGCACAAAGTGGCGGATAGGATCACTGTCATCAGTTCAACTCTTAAAGAGCGAGCAGAAAAGTTTGGGAGAAAGGACACCGTTCTCATTCCGAATGGTTTGCACCTCAAAGAAATACCAATTATTCAGAAAGTTCCGGGGCGCATCCTTTACGTTGGGCGTCTTGAGCAGATGAAGGGAATTGATACTCTGCTTCAAGCGTTCGCTCAGATAGAAGATGACTGTCACCTGCACATTGTTGGTGACGGATCGCAACGAACGAAACTGGAAAAACGTGCACGAACACTTGGTATTACCGATCGGGTTACGTTCCTTGGTCGTGTTCCACCACCGGAGGTCTATGATGAGTACGCGAAGGCGGAAATATTCTGCGGACTCTCAAGAAGTGAAGCACTCGGGAACGTTTTTCTGGAAGCGCAGGCAGCGGGATGCGGAGTCATCGGTACAAGTGTTGGTGGCATCCCCGACATTATCAATGACGGACAAACAGGATTACTCGTTTCTCCGGATAGCGCACAGGAAGCAGCGGACGCGATAAGAAAATTCCTCTCAGACCCCTCACTCAGGCAACATCTTTCGGAGGGGGGACAGGCGAATGCGGCAAAATATGATTGGTCACAAATTGCAGAGCAGTATTTGAGGGTGTATGAGGAGATTTTAGGATTGTCATCCTGAGCCCGTCGAAGGATTGACAATCCTGCATCTGTCATGGTTCGACGAGCTCACCATGACAGGCTGTAGGTTTTCTTCCTTAGGCAGACACTTTTCCCGATTTCTTCAGCGCTTCTTTTTTAGCATCCTCTGCGGTGGACTCAATTTTTCTTTCTCTAACAATCTTTGTTGCTTTAAACAAACTCTCAAATGTTCCTGCGTCTACCCATTCATCCTCTAAGATCGTCGCACTTAGTTCTCCTTGCTCTAGGTACCACTTTGTAACATCTGTAATCTCCAGTTCTCCACGTGCGGATGGATTAAGATTCTTAATTACATCAAAGCAGCGTGAGTCGTACACATAACATCCTGTCTGAGCGAGATTTGATTTTGGCTGACTTGGCTTCTCTTCAATCGAAGTGACTTTTCCATCCTTCAATTCTGCGACACCAAACCTCTCGGGATCCGGAACTTCTTTGAGGAAGATGTGGCCTCCACTCTTGAAGTTCTTAATTACATCAGAGAGATCATCAAAAAAGACGTTGTCTCCAAGGATGGCACAAACATCATTTCCATCCACAAAAATCTCTGCGAGTCCAAGTGCTTGGGCGATTCCCTTTGGCTCATCCTGCACGCGGTAACTCAATGAGCATCCAAACTCTGCCCCACTTTTTAAGTATCCTGCCATCTGATCAATGTGTTCTGTGCCGGAGATAACCATGATGTCTTCTATTCCGGCGTTGACCAGTACCTGCAGGGGGTACTCCACCAATGTTCGGTCATACACAGGAAGCAGGCTTTTATTGGTCACCTCCGTAAGGGGGCGCAGCCTTGTCCCAGTTCCGCCGCAGATAATGACTCCTTTCATAAGCTAGCTGTTAGCTGTTAGCTGTTAGCTTGTAGGGGCTTCCAGCCATTGACAGCTTGAAAATAATCCAGCTAATTCTACAAGCTACAAGCTACAAGCTACAAGCTTTTTCTTAAGGAATTCTACGTAGATTTTGTTTCTGCTGCTAAAATAACTGTCCATGAACCTCCTCGTAGCTCTTCGACGGGCTCAGGGCGAGATCATCAGTGATTATTCAGAAGCACCTTTCTCTCGATCATGAACTTACTTGTTACCGGCGGAGCCGGATTCATAGGCTCCCACTTCGTCCTTCGGCACGTTGAGAATCATCCAGATGACAAGATGGTCGTACTGGATAAACTGACCTACGCGGCAGACAAATCCTTCCTCGATCCAATTGAAGATAAGATCACATTTATTGAGGGAGATATCGCAGATCAGAAACTTGTTACGGAACTCGTCGAAAAGAATCAGATTGATACCATCGTGAACTTCGCGGCAGAGTCTCATGTGGATAACAGCATCGAAGACGCATCACCATTTCTGCAGACAAACATCATTGGAACGCAGTCACTCATCGAAGTCGTCAAAGCCCATCCGGATGTTTGGCTGTTCCATATCTCTACCGATGAAGTGCATGGAGATATTGACGATGATGCATCTCCAAGAACAACTGAAGATCCGCTCTATCCCAGCTCACCGTATGCAGCGAGTAAGGCTGCGGCAGAAATGCTCGTGATGGCAGCAATCCGCACGTACAAGATCCGCGCAACAGTCACACGTTGCACTAATAACTATGGACCACATCAAGCAGATGAGAAGTTTATTCCGGTAATCATCAGTAACGCGCTTAAAGATCAGCCAATTCCAGTGTATGCGGAGGGAAAGAACAAGCGTGACTGGTTGTTTGTGACTGATCACACGGATGCAATCGAGGCAATCCTTGCAGCCGACGGAGTTGATCAGGGTAATTTCTTCCACATTTCTGCAGATGACGAGAGAGAGAACATAGAAGTTGCTAAAAAAGTTCTTGATGAACTTGGAAAGCCACATGACTTAATCTCATTTGTCACAGATCGACCCGGACATGACTGGCGGTACGCACTTGATTCGAGTAATACACGTGAACTCGGATGGAAACCAAAGGTGAGTTTTGAGGAGGGCATTAAAAAGACAGTTGAGTGGTATAAGAAAAGGTATGAATGATGTGTTATTTAACGCATGTTTTCTGGTCTACCTTTTCTATTGTTTTATTGATGTACGGAAAAGGTCCTTCTGGGATTGGTTTATCTAAGAAATTGCATAGCTCTTGCCATCCATCACCGGAACATATATCCATTATCAGAAGGTCTTCGTGTCTATCTTTAAAATAATCCAGAACTTCTGCGTTGTGATCCAGGTATTTTTTAATAAATACTTCTTTATCAATTTTATCTGTTCCATAAAACCAAACTTCTTCCGGATATAATGATTTATACCTTCCGGTGTGATTACTAGTGCTTTCAAACCAATCTTCGGGGTTTCTGATAGTGAGAATAAATTTGCTGTTTGGATATTCCTTATCCAATTCCTTGTACATAGAAGGAACAGGAGTGTCAGTTATTGCGTCATATATCTCAAGCATCTTAAACCTGAAATTATTATTTTTTATTCCTTTAAAAAGTTCGCTGTGATGTGACCAGTGAGAACATTCGAAACCGAGTTTTTTTAAGTGCTTCACACAAAGAACTCGTTCCTGTTTTTTGTACGCCAATTCCGAAGATCTTATTCATAGCGTGATTTTAACCCTTTTACCCCTTTTTAAAAGATCTTAATTGGATTCGGTATTTTGTTGAGGTTTTAATGAAATATATCCATATAGTTAGTACTATAAGCGTCTATGAAGGTAGTTCTAGCAACTGGCATTTATCCCCCTGCCATCGGTGGGCCGGCTACTTATTGTTATGAGCTTGCTCATCAGCTTGTCGAAAAGGGGGTTGAAGTGGAAGTGATCACATACGTCGGCCACTCAAAGATGGATATCCCAAATCTTCATGACTCGTGGAGTGTTGTTGGAGTTCCTTTGGAGGGTGGACCACTGCTCCGTTGGTGGAGGTACAGGAAGGCACTGAGAAGAACTGCGAAAGATGCAGATATTGTCTATGCATTTTCTTCCGTAAGCTGTGGAGTGCCTCTGATGTTTTCCGGCTTAAAGAAGCCAAAAAAAGTTCTTCGCTTGGGTGGAGATTTCTTTTGGGAAAGATATACAGATAAAGGAGGGATGAAAAACCTTCGTGAGTGGTATCAGCATAAGCCATCGAAACAAAAGACGATGAGAAAGATACTCAATTCATTCGATCACATCGTATTTTCAACGGATTTTCAGAAGCACATCTACGAAAAACACTATCCAACACTGCCAACTCACTCAGTAATTGAAAATGCACTTCCTCATGGGAGTCCAAGTCATCACGACCGCAACAGTCCATTCCGACTTCTCTTCATGGGACGCTTTGTTGGATTTAAAAACCTTCCCGCACTCCTTGAAGCAGTATCCGAATTACCGACCGTACGTCTTACTCTTGTCGGTGATGGTCCAATGCGATCCAAAATCTTTGATGTTATTGCGAACTTAGGAATCGAACAGCACGTTGAGGTGCTACCGAGTGCCTACAGTGATGAGAAGCAGAAGATATTTGAGGAAAACGATCTACTCGTCATTCCATCACTCACTGAAATCAGTCCAAATGTTGCACTTGAGGCACGAGTTTCTGGCCTACCTGTTCTTCTCACAGAACGCACAGGTCTAAGTGAGAAGCTGAGAGACGGAATGGTCACTGCTTCTCTGCATGATCCTTCCGAAATTGCAGAAGCGATAAAAAATGTTCGTGATGATTATGATCAGATTGCTAACAATGCTTCCAAAGAACCTGAAAAACGAAACTGGGAAGACGTAGCAGATGATCACGTTGCACTCTTTTATGGAATTTACGATGTGAACCCATCATGAAGCTTTTGATGATCTTCCACCTTCGTCCCGCTATCGCGGAACTTCGGCGGACAAGCCGGCTCCGATCTTGTTATTCTTCTCTCTCAATCTGATGAAGTTATTAATGATCTCCGGCGACCGATCAATTCTCCAGGGAAAGAAGGGGGCGTTCTGGTATACATTGGAAGAGTTTTCGAAGCATTGGGATAGGGTTGATGTGATTTGTCCGAAAGTTAGGGAGTTGGGAGTAGGGAGTGGGGAATTGGGTTTTAAGAATGTGTTTTTTCATCCAAATCCCAAAGGTTTGATCACACAATCCGGTTGGATCAGGAGAAAGGGGAAAGAACTGATAAATGAACATCATCACGATGTTGGAACTGTGCACTGCTATCCACCCTTCTATAACAGTAGTGGTGCACGGAAGCTACCGATCCCTTATGCACTTGAAGTTCATCATATTGTCGGGTATCCGAATCCATCATCCTTAAGCGAAAAAATCGGACTTTTCATGTCACGAAGATATTTGTCGAAAGCGATCAACAAATCTGTTGCAGTTCGTACGGTGAATGGAGGAGCTGCTGAAGTTCTTGCAAAATGGGGAGCAGATCTCTCTAAGATCAGCGTTGTACCTTCATTCTATCTCGATAGAAAACTCATCGAGAGCATTCCATCACCTGAAAAGGAATACGATGTGGTCTTTTGTGGACGGCTTGTGAAGAACAAAGCGGTTGATGTGTTGCTTGAGGCGATTGCGCAGACTCAGGATGCGAAGTTATTGATCATTGGTGATGGTCCGGAGAAATCTGCACTACAAAAACTCGCAAAGAAGATAAAAATTGATGATCGTGTCACATGGAAAGGATGGCTGGAGACACAGGAAGAAGTATTTGTAGCCATCAAATCATCCCGAGTATTTGTAATGTGCAGCACAAGTGAGGGAGGGCCACGCAGTGCACTAGAAGCAATGGCTTGCGGTGTACCGGTGATCAGTACACGAGTCGGTGTGATGCAGGATGTAATAGAAGATGGAGTGAATGGAGTCTTTACTGATGGCACCAGTGAGGATCTTGCGGTGCAGATTGAGGGATTGCTCGCAGATCAGGATCACCTCAGACGGATTGGAGATGAGGCAAAGAAAATTCTCGATCGTTTTGAGAGATCAACACTCATAAAGGGGTACGCTGACTTCTTAAAATCACTTGTATGAAGCTTCTCATTGTCACACAAAAGGTTGATCGCACCGATCCTATACTCGGGTTCTTCCATGGGTGGCTTGATCAGTTCGCACACCAGTGTGATCAGGTGGTGGTCATAACTCAGAAGCAGGGTGTGTATCACTTGCCGCACAATGTGAAGGTTGTATCTCTCGGAAAAGAGAACAAGTCACCACGATTCATACAAATTCTACGTTTCTGGAAGTTGCAGTTCTCACTTCAAAAAGAATACGACGCGGTTTTTGTGCACATGACCCCCATCTGGGTCGTTCTCGGAGCACTCGGATGGAAACTTCTTAGAAAGAAGGTGTATCTCTGGTACGAAATAAAGCGTGGGAGCTGGAAGTACTCACTTGCACTTAAGCTCGTACGAAAAGTTTTTGCTGCAACGGAGCAAGGAGTGCCCGGTCCGACAAAAAAACTAGTTGTTACCGGTCATGGAATAGATACAGATCTCTTTAGACCGGATACTGAAGCGCGGGAAGACAATCGCATCGTGGCCATCGGGCGAGTTACACCAATCAAGCACTACGATCTGTTACTTCGAACACTTTCTATGCTTCCTCCAGAGTACAAGCTCACTATCGCAGGCGGCACAATCACAGATCACGACAAGGAAGAGCTGAAAAAATTACATTCAATTATGCATCAGCTTAATATCGCAAATCGCGTTGTAATCGGTTGGGTTCCTCCGGGAGATATTCCAGTACTGTTGCAACGATCAAGTCTTTCTCTTCATGCATCACAGGGTGGACTAGATAAAGCAGTGCTGCAGGCAATGGCGTGCGGATGTCCAATCGTCTCCACGAGTACCGCTGCACAGGAGGAGCTTCCGGAAGAGTGTCGTGCGACGGATGAAACAATGCTGACTCAGGCACAAAAACTCCTTGCACTTTCAGACGAAGATAGGCAACGTTTAGCGGAAAAGTTGCGTTCTCATGTTGAGGAGCATCACAGCCTCCCCCGATGTATTGAGCAACTCGTTGCCCAAATGTAAGTGTATGCAGGAACCAAGACTCACCATCGTTATGCCCGTATATAACGAGGAAAAAACTCTCGAAGATATCACCAACCGTGTGTTCGATTCGTGCGGAGAATTTAGTGAGATCATTTTCGTTGATGACGGATCGAAAGATGCTTCACCGGATATCATCAAATCACTAGCACGCGAAAAAGACACGGTGCTTACTAAAGAAAATGGCGGAAAAGGGTCGGCTGTTCGAATGGGTTATGAACATGCAAAAGGAAAATATGTGATCGTGCAGGATGCGGACCTCGAATACGACCCAGAAGAGATCCCCGGCTTGCTCGAGTATGCAGAAAAGAACAATGTCGGTGCACTGTTCGGATCACGTCGTCTTAAGAAACAGAAGCAGTTCATCCACATTATGTTCTTTGTTGGCGGAACGTTGCTCACACACATCTGCAATATACTCCACGGGACGAAACTGACTGATCAACCGACGTGCTACAAGATGGTAAGAAGGGATATTTTAGAAACACTTCCCCTCAAGGAGAACGATTTTAGGTTTGATCCTGAAATAACCACGATGCTTGCGCGTCAGGGGGTTAAAATCCACGAGAAACCGATCTCGTACCACCCGCGCAGCATCAAAGAAGGCAAGAAAATCTGCTGGATGGACTGGTTTAAGTGGGTATGGGTCTTTTTTAAGATGAGATTTGTGTCGAAGTCTAAGTGTAGAAAGGGATAAACTAGTCCTGATATGAGAGCACTCATCCATCATCGGTATTTTTCTCTGGGATTTCTGATCCTCGCGTGTGTAGTGCTTACAATTCTGTGGTTTCCCGGGGCGCACTACCCGATTGTGAGTGACACTGCTATATATGCGATGCTTGGAAAGAGTGTATGGACAGATGGTTTCTACAATCTTTTTGGTGAACCGTACGCAAAACATCTTCCACTGCATGCAATCGTTTCATATCCTCTTGTAGCATCTCTCGGGCCGCAATTGGGAATGAAGATGAGTAGCTTGATATCAGGATTTGGAGTCCTAGTTATGTCGTTCCTCCTGCTGCGACGCACGTTCTCACTCGAAGTTGCAGTTGTCTCTGTCATCTTTCTCGTTTTTCATCATGCATTTGTGCTGATGACTATTCTTGGATCAGCGGATCTTCTATTCACGTTCCTGTTCCTCGCATCTGTTTTCACATTTCTGTTATCCAAGAAAGATAAGAGATGGTACTTCGCTGCATTTGTACTTTTGGGACTGGCTTCACTTGCACGGTATAACGGTGTGCTACTGTTTGCAGTCTATCCTTTGACAGTTTTCTTTGATCGTAGAAGAGATTTTCTGAGCAGGAGCTTCATCATCAGTTTTCTCATCGGCGCAGGTATCTTTGGACTATGGTTCTTGAGGAGTTATCTCGTTTTTGGTGATCCGTTCTTCACTGAGTACTCATCTGAGTTCAAAGAGGAGTCAATTGCTCTCCATGCACAGATAATCAGAAACATCTTCTACTACATCGGACCGTTCCATAACTTACTCCCGATCCTGTTCTTGTGCTCACTTTATGGCTTGTGGAAGCGAAAAAAAGAGAATGCGTTTCTGATCGTCATCATGTGCACGCTGTGGGTACTTGCAGCTGTGTGGTGGGTGCAAGCGATGCGATTTGCCTTCCCGGGTTACACGATTCTAATGGGATTTGCATCATGGGGACTGATCGATATTCTCAGAAAAACACCAAAAGCTATAACTTATCTAATCATCGCAGCGATCATAGTTCTCCACTCTACTTCACTTTGCCTTTATGCATATGGGGAGTGCAATAGTTGTTTTGATAAGAACGTCGGACACATTCCTCCAAACCTCCACATTTCTTCGGAGGGATTTCACACTTGGGATCTTGCTCGTAACTTTATCAACGATAATGCAGAAGAGAATGGGTTCGTTCTTGTGATTGATCCGGTAAATGAATTTGCATGGAAGGATGGAGTGTTTCGTGGAGATCTCACAGTAACAATGGATCCGTCAGCATGTCCTTTATATCGGATAATGCAAAATCCAAGTGAAGGAGAGATTATCTTTACAACTGTTGATGAGCCCAAGACATCCGTAATTCAGTTGAAGTGTAGTAATTAATTTAAGATCCTTCTTTCTTTGTCTACCATACAAAGAAAGAAGCAAAGAAAAATCACCGCGCGCCAAAGCCCCTCCAACCTGCGCAGCAGGTTGCCCACCGAAGCCTTGGCGTAGGTGGGCTGCTGCTAGTGCAATTGTTGAATCCTGCTGCTTCGGTTGGCAAGCCACACCGCCCTGTATCTTCGTCGCCAGATCCTCCAAGGCTTCGGATCTGTCTCCTCGATGCGATGCTCACGCATCGCAAACAGGGCTACCCCTTCACCCCCCGTGGCGCGCGGGAATCCCACCAACTTATTAAACAGGATATCTATAATTCGGATTTTAGTCTCTCAGAAGCCTCTGTTACGAAATCAATATTCTGGTCTTCTCGTAAGTATTGTTTATGGTCTTCGAGTATCTGTTCCAGCTGATTTCTTTCCGGAAGTGATGGGAGCGGATAAGGTTTTCCTTTTAGCTTTGTGTAAAGCTCCTGAATTGTGCAGATTGATAGCATTGCAGCGAGTGTTCCAAAGAGCATGTTACCGCTCCAGCACTCTTTCTCCGGCTTTAAGTAGTAATCAAGAACCTGCTCAGGCTTTTTAAAGTAGTTAAGGAGCATCACCGCACCACTTACTCCTGTAAATCCGGTCAGATATTTCTTACGACGCTCCTCAGGAACCACTGCGCATCGGTATCCATTCCTGATCAGTATCTCATTTGCCTTATCAAACGTATCGTATCGTCCCGGAGGTTTCCCAATGTCAGAAGGATGATCATTTCCATCAGCAGGCGAGAGATTCAGCTTCTCTTTATCACAGAAAATCTCACGATTGATCACCGTGCAGTAGCTACTTGATACGGGATGTTCTTTTCCATCAATATTAAAATGCCACCAATTACGTGAACGAAAGCTTAAGCTCGCAGTTTTTGGGTCACTGAACTCCTCATTGATCAGATCAACCATCTCACTGCTCATAGGAAACATGTCATCATCACAAATCCAACCGATCTTCCTTTTCTTCGCGATGTGATACAGGAACTCATTTGATTTTGTAGCAGCATACAGATTCAAAAACTTGTGTACGCGTGCATGAGGAAAATCTTTCGGATTAAGTTTTCCGGAAGAGTCAAAAATCACTATATCAACACGGTTCCCTAAGTACTTACGCACGAAGTGATACCACACTGTCATCATCGGTGGGAGAATGTTCATGGTAAACAGTGCAGGCTTATCACTTTCGGGGAGAGGTTTTCTTCGGATGTAGTACGCACATGTTGGAAGCCCTGTCCTCAGCCCCTTAAGGACTGAAAACCTTTTGAAAACATAGGGCAGCATCTGTGCATAGTTGCGAGCCATGCGCTTATCTTAAAGGAATTAGAGAATTCAGAGGAGTAAGAAGATGAAAAAGATGGTAGACTTCGCCTATGTCCGAGAAGAAGCGCTGGTTCCTGATTTTAGGCATATCCTGCGTTCTGCTGGCGATTGTGATGCAGATTCCGCAATATCTCCATTCCAGAGATGACCGGAGCGAAGGCATTGCAGTCCATTTAAACTCGGATGAGTACGTGTATCTTGCCAGGGTTCAGGAGAGTCTTTCGGGGAGAGGTGGACAATCTGATGAAGCGTTTATTGGAGATGAGGAACTCCGCGGAGGGCAACCTGCGTGGATCGAGAGAATCTACGGATTGGTTTTCCGGCCGACTGGAGTACGGGCAGCCACTGTACTTCAGGTTATGGATTCTGTGGTTCCAGCATTGTTGTTCCTTGTGATTTGGTGGTTCTTACTCCTGTGTGGATTCAGTCGGTGGCAGGCTTTCGGAGGAGCGACAGTTTTTGTCTTGCTTGAATTATATAACCTCGGAAGACCGATACATCAGCGTTCCAGTTTTTTGCTTACGGTATTAACATTAGCTTTGATCATCAAAGGAATGCAGCATCATTGGATGTGGGGATTAATCGGTGGAATAATCATGGGTCTTCTCTTTGGAATATATTTCTGGAGTTGGACATTTGTTTGGGCATGGTGGGGACTTCTTCTAATGTGGGAGGTTGGCACACTGTTTGATGAGCGCAGAAGACATAAAGGATCAAAGTCAGTCATCAAAAGAGCATTCGGAAAATGTCGTTCTTATATTTGGGATGTTACAGGAGTGATGTTCGGATGGAGCCAGAAACATGATGAGTTACATCGTTGGCAGCTTGTAGTTCTCTTCGGTGGGATTGGAATACTAACAGCAATCCCATTTTTCTGGGGCTTCTTTACTCTTACTCAGGAGTCTTTCTATGAAACTGTTAGATTCCGAAGCGGGATCCATGCATCACGAGCACCAGAATCAATCATATATAGCCTGCTGTTTCTCGCGATGGTCATAGGGATCTCTATTGCAATCTGGAAAGATCGCATAGTAGTCCAAAGATATCGCTACGCAATTATTACAGTCATTACAGCATTCGTTGTTATCAATCAGCAATTGGTGCACGGGGTCACATTTAACTTCGTATCACATTATCTGTTTGCACTTGTGCTCGCCGCTATCTGCGCCGTTCTACTCTGGATAGTCATGAAGAAGAACTGGATGCTGATCACTCTTGGTGGAGCAATGATCTACCTTGCTGCAATTGGTCATGATGGTCGGTACATCTTTAATCAATTTAAAGTCGATGCATCTGATTTTGGAGAACAACACTTTAGTACTTTGCTTCCTGTTCTCGATGAAATGGAAAGAGGTATGATCCTTTCTGATCCGCAAAGTCTTGCTTTCATAGCGGGTTCGACTCATCACAATGTTGTGTATTCGATATATCTGAAGAATGTCGTGATGGCTCATTATGATGTAGCAGAACGATATTGCCTCACGCAGATTCCTATTCAGAAAGAACTAAGAAAACTTAATGAACAAGAACATATGGTCTGGCCGGACACGAACAGTGCAGCGAAAGATACGCAAACAAGACGTGATGAAATAATTCTTGTTCGTACTGCATGCATGGAGATTGATGCTAATCCCAATTATTCACTCAAGAAGTATGGTGTCACTCATCTTTTGTGGGATGAGAAGAGGCATCCTGAGTGGGATCTTTCAACTATCAGAAGATCAATCAACAAGGTCTCTTCTGGGGATGGTTGGTCTTTGTGGGAGGTGAATTAATGCTTTTCCGCTCGTATCAGGTAGTTGTATTTCGGGTCGTGCAAGCCAATATCCATATGCACTTTCTTTGCGTTTACAAATCCGAGCTTCTGTAGCACCTTGATCATTTCATCAGCCGGATACATCCATTTGTGCAGGTCCAGATCCTCAGTTGTATTACCTTTGTACTTTCCAAACAGATGCTGATTGATCACATGAATGTCTTCATTCCCTTCCAATAAAGATTCTGCGATTGCCTCAATATCCGGAGTTGATACACGAAGAACTCCTCCCAATTGTAATATCCTAAAGAACTCCTGTAGCACATGATCAACATGGGGCTTGCGAAGATGTTCAAGTGTCGCAACGGAAATAATTTCTGAAATGACTCCTTCTTTAAATGGAAATTGTTCGCGAAGATCAAACGTAAGATCAACTCCGGGAAAATCAACCATGTCACAATTTAGAAACTCCCCTGGTTTGTATGGATTTCTTCCTCCACAAATATCCAGCTTCGCCCCCTCAAATCCTTTCGCCTGCCATTCAAACGCGCGCTTTGAGCATTTGGCTTTGGTATGCGAATCTTTTGCCCATCCGTACAGAGGACGGAAAGGACGGATAAACCGATAATAGCGATCAATGAATCTCTTCACGGATACATGATAGTGGTTTTGTCCTAATTTCCGTAGGCTTCTATAGCTTTTATAACAACCTTTGAAATTTCTGCCCTGTTAATGGGATGACGTGGGCGGAAAGTGTTCTTGTCGTCATCACCAGAAACTATGCCATCTGTTGTTGCTGTCTCTATGGCAGAGGCATGGTCAGTACCAGATGACACATCATTGTAGATAGTACCTGTTGCTTCGGTGAGCTCGGTTCCGAAGGTCTCGAGAAGAATTTGCAGAACAGCTCCACGAGGGGCGGGAGAGTTTATATCAAGTGCAGGATCCCCAAATACAGAGACACCAAGCTCTTCCATGCCTGCTATGTATTTTGCAGACCACTGTCCTCGTGCCGAACGATTTCGTGGCGTAGCACTACCGTGCAAAGGGGGGATAGATGCTGATTCACTTGCCATCTTTGCAATCTCCGCGTATGTCACATTATTTGCCGGACCAAACTCTCCTGTGAGTCTTCCTCGTGCATCTTTGTAGCCCGATGCGATACCTGCTTTAACAATGTCAAAGATGTATTTGGCGAACCAATCCTTTACGGGAACATCTTTGAGAACCAAAGCAGCTCCGTGCGCTGTTACTTCCAGGAGACCCCGTTTATTTGGCAGTTGGCCACCAACAGCATCACTAATATCTTCTGCTGCGCCTTTATCTGCTTCTTCTTCAGGTACACTAGGAGCGGCACCATAGCCTTGTCCTCCTGGCGAACGTCTTCCTGAGCCTCTACCGCCTCCACCACTACCTTGGTCAGTGGTATTGGAGTCAGCTGCTGAAGGACCTGCTGTTGCGACAGTAGCAGTATCTGTAGCTATAAGAGCATCTTGGTGATCACCGAAACTTAACGTAACCGTGGCACCATCGGTAGATATTTCAAGTGTTCCTCCGCTGGCGGAGACTGTTGCATTCTGAGTTGCAATAGAGCCACGGAATACTCCAGAAGTATTATTAGTTTCTGTAAGGGTTACAGCTTCTGAGTCTCCATCACCACTCACGTTTACTACAACAGTATCTGCTGCTGTTCCATCTATGTTCTCATCAGTATCTGTAATGGTGAAGTACATCGTGTTGCCTACAGCATGTGCATTATCTTCCGCGTAGGCAGAGTTTGTGATCAATACATTTGAACCTGTATGGTATATCATTCCAGTATCCTCGTTTACTGTTGCATAGTTGATAACGCTAGATCCTGTTGCAAGCAGTGTGTAGCTATCAAGTGCAAATGTTGATCCTGTATTTACCTGTAGAGCGATTTCAACTGTCTGGTTACTTGTAAGGGTTGTTCCGCTTGAAGATGCAATTGTTAGATTCTTGAGTGGTGCACCGTTCGTGTCTAGATTCTGGTCATCTCCATTCATTGTCAGTGTATTGGAGTCATTCATTGTCAGTGTTCCGCCTGCTCCTACAGAAACAGATCCTGATGCTGTTATATTTCCGTCTGTTGTAAGTGTTGCTTGAGCAGCATCTGCAATAGTAATGCCTCTCTCTACAATCATGGCAAGAGTCCCTGTGTCCAGATCAAGGTTTCCCAGAGTAACGGTCAATGCTCCAGAGAGTTGCAGAGTCCCACCTGCAATAATTATGTCATCATTCGTGCCTCCGCCAGTATTATTAATCGTAAGGTTGTAGATGCTTTGTCCGTCAATGTCTACAGACTGATCACCATCATCATTAAGAGTGAGTGTGCCTCCTGTAACAGTTATAATTGCCGAGTCATTCACAAGAATGGTTCCCGAAACGGTCATATTTGCATCAGTTGTGAGTGTTGCCTGTGAATCATCTGCAAGAGTTATTCCTCTTTCTACTACCATTGCTACCCCATTTGAGTCCAGATCCAGGTTTCCGGAAGTTATTGTAAGAGCTCCTGATAGATTCAATCCACCGTTGACGTTGGCAACAATGTCATCACTTGTTCCTCCACCACTGTTTTCAAGTGTCAGGTTGTGTTTGCCCCTTTTGTGAAGTTCTGATCTGCACCACCATCAAGTACTAATGTGCCGGTTGATGCAAAGGAAGGATCCGGAATGCCGGTTCCATTTCCATCAGTAATGGACAAGGCACCAGAAAGTGTAAAAGTATTCTGCATCGCACTCACAATTCCTCCAGTCATTGTGAATCCTCCTGAAATACCAAGAGCACCGGGGCCACCGACCAGTCAACCGCTTCCCATTCGAACACCTGAAGAACCAACAAATACTGTTCCAGATCCCTGAAGAACAGAGCCTGTCCATAATGGGCTAATAACAATTCCTGCCACTGAAACAGTGCTTTTAATCGTTACTGTAGTTCCACTGTATGTGAAATCTGCTGTGTCACTTGCGCCAGGTGCCGTGCCTGTAGTACCACCTCCTTTTTGCTCTGTAGACCAGTTTGCAGCGTTCTCCCATTGATTATCCGATCCGTTTCCAGCCCAGTAGTATGTTGCTGCATATGCACTTGATACCCACAAAAAAGAACAGAGCAGAGCACCGAGAGCAGTTATGAAATACCGTTGTTTATTAGCCCTGTGTATTCGCATAGTTTTCACAGTATCCAATTGTTATGTATTTATAGGGCTCTTACAAATAATTGCCATTGAACAATATCTGTTGTATTGCTGAGTTTTTTTTAAAATCTTTACTTTCGTAGTGGGCATGTCATGACAATCAACTTCCACCCGTACCAGAATCGTATCAGTTCTTGTCTCAAAGGTAGACGTTTTCCTCTTCGTGGGATCACCCAAATCAAGGTCAATCTAACCAGTGCAATTATCCTTGAACGTATTGTTCGCAGAACTTTGTGGATCAGCCAGTGTCCCCATCCGATTTTCTTAGAACTCTCCGCTTCAATCTGTAAGTACTGCAGATTTTTTCTTATGTAATCTGCAACTGTACCGAGAGGTGCAAGTGAATATCCCTTCAAGTGCTTCGTCTTTACTCCATCTTTTAGTTGCACACGCTCGTGAACACTCTTTATCCATACATCAACTGCATCACGGTGAAAAAAGTAGATGCGTTCGTTGGGATAAGTCGTTGCATGTCGCACAACTGTACCATCATCAAGCACATATCTTCGTGGAACAAAGCACGCTATCGGATTATCTGTAGCACTAATCCTCTTAACATCTTCCATCAACTCGGGAGACGCAGTTTCATCACTATCTAGTGCCATTATCCAAGACTCTGTTGAAGCTTTCAGTCCACGATTCCTCACTGCAGCAAAATCATCAATTGGTTTTGATGCTCCGTCATCATTTTGAGGTATCACATTTGCTCCAAATTCCTTCGCGATTGAAACAGTATCATCCGTACTTCCTCCATCAATTACAATAATCTCACTGCATTGTTTTACGCTTTCCAGTGCGGCTCTCAGTGTTTTTCCTGAGTTCCATGTAAGGATGTGCACACTCACTGGTAGCTTCTCATGCCACTGCGCTCCGCTATCGTGGGGCTTCGAGGCACAAGAGGAGGAAGTAATTTGAGATCCAGAATCAGGTTGCCGTGGATGCATACTGGAATCAGACATACACGAAGAATTTGTAGAGGAAAAAATTCCATAGTACTACTGATCCCATTGCAATTACCTTTGCAATTTCCTCACCGAGTCCGATGAACTCTACGAGGATATACAAAATTGCCGCAGTTGCAGCAATATTTAATAGATCCAGAACAAGGAAGCGGATGATATGGTTCATGAAATTATCCTTTTTCTTAAATACGAAGTATTTGTGACCAAGGAATGCTGCAAAAAAACCTAAGATTCCTCCAACTACAGATGCTGCGATGTACCAAACACCTATTTGCAGTAGGAGAATGTAGCTTCCGTAGTCCACGACGACAGCAGTGCATCCACTGATGAAATACAGTGAGAATTGTTTGCCGTGAGTTTTGATAATCTTTCGCATAGAGTCCTAGATTGCTGCTTCGTGCCCTCCAATGCAATCCTCTTTTGGATTGATGAGGAAGTATCGCCTCTCAAGGCGAGTGCTTCTTAGAGAAAAACGTTCCTGCTCTGCCGTTCCAAGTTTTCTTACGATAGGCCAGCAGTGCTCTTCCTGAGTTAAAGGTAGATGTACGAAGTAAGGGTACAGCCTCAAATTAAATTCTCCACTCAGGAATCTCCAGTGCTCATTCTCCGAAAGTCGCACGTAGATCTCCGGCTGTTCTATTACAAGATCGGTTTCTTTGTAATGTTCCTCAATTACTTGAGCAGCGATGGTTGCTTCCGTACTTAGTCGTGATCCCCGGTGATCAAGTTGCCATAGTCCCTGTGCAATACAGAAAACAATCAACAGTCCGGCTGCGTAGTACTTGGGAAGAAGCCTTCTTGCTCCTGTTATCACAAAAGGAATCAGTAGCAGATGCGCAGGCAGGAGATGCCTGTACCACCCCGGACCATTGAGGAAGTAAATTATGAAAAGTGCAATGAGAACGGCAAGCGCATTCCATGATGACGACTGAAGTTTGTCGCGAAGTGTCCAGAATCCAAGTGTGCCAAGGAATAGAAGAGCTCCAAAGTAGAGGTATGGAAACCGCAGCAGTAGTTCAAAGTTATTTATTAGTACATTGAAGAGGGGGACATCTCCTCCCCCGAGTGCATACTGATGAATTTCAGCCATGAATCCTTTCTGACTCATTGTTTCTAGAAGTCTCCATGGTAGGAATACGAGAACCGAAACAATACCGATCAATGTCACTTGTTTAAATCGCAGGAAATCTCGTGTAATGATGGCTAAAAGCCATGCGAAGCCTAAAGCAGGATAGATCAAGCCGTATGTGAGCTTAGTAACAACCGAAAGTCCGAATGCCAATCCGGTAATGATCGTAAATTTTCTACTTTTGTCTGCCTTTTGCCACGCAATGAATCCAACCAGAATGAAAAAATATGCCGGTATTTCTCCGAGCACAGGTTTACCGGTGTTGATGAACGTTGAAAGAGTTATTAAGAGTGCCAGCCCCCATCTCGCGGCAGATGTTCCTGCTACTCGTCGAGTAAAAATGTAGAAGAGCACGCATGTTGCAAGTAGGTACATCACCATTGGAATGCGTGCGACTGCGATTGAAAAACCAAATAGCTTTATAAAGAGTGCAACTGGCAATATTAAAGTTGGTCCTACTGCGAGAATGTATGGAGTAGACCAAAGTTCATCGAGAACCGGTAGCGCATATCCGTTTCCTGCCGCAATCTCCTTGGCAACGATCATAAATAATCCATCGTCAGTCCATGCATCAGGGAATGTTCCGAGTTCGCGGAACGCGAAAAAGAGTGCGAGCG
>CAYUBO010000003.1:0-22125 GCA_964443095.1 uncultured Candidatus Peribacteria bacterium
GGTGGCGCTGATGAGAAGGCCGCATACGATATTGTACTTACCGATTCCGGTGATCAAAAGATCGCTGTTATTAAGGTAGTTCGCGAGATAACTGGTCTAGCTCTTGGAGAAGCCAAGGGCGCAGTTGACGGTGCACCTAAAGTGATTAAAGAAGGTGTTCCAAAGGAAGAAGCTGAGGAAATGAAGAAGAAACTAGAAGAGGCTGGCGCCAAAGTCACCCTCAAGTAAGACCTGGAGCTGCATCCCGTAAAAAGCAGGCTACCGCGCAAGCGGGACCTGTTTTTTCAAAGTAATAAATACCACAATACACAGATAGAAATCATTGATGATTTGTGTCAAGTTTGGTAGCATACAGCCAATGAGTAAGAAAGTTCGTTCTCCATTTCTGGCAATCGTGATTGGTATCGCAGGTCTTGTGGCCGGATACAGCTTCGTTGTTGCACAGCAAAGTCATGCAGGAGAAGCTAGTGTTTGTCCTATGAATCATGATGAATGCGAGAAGAAGAACTGTGACTGCAAGGGCGATGAGTGCGAGAAAAACTGTGAAAATTGCAACAATCAGAAAGCCAATTCATAATCCTCTCAATGCCATTTATTAGCGCAAAAAAATTCTGGCCAACATTTATAGTAGCCCTGCTGATATTCGGTGTGATCTTTATATGGGAACTGGGATACTTATCGGAGTGGATCCCAAGTCCTCCGAGACCGATCCCATCACGGAATGAAATTATTTACACAGTCGTTCTGACTCTGCTCCTATCTTTCGATGCTGGCCTCTTTGCGGTTCGCCGTTCACGTGGCAGCTGTCCTATAGGGACAAAAAGAGTACTTGGTGTAAGTGGAGCACTTGGCATGGTCACGCTTCTTTGCCCTGCCTGTCTTCTCATCCCACTCTCAGTATTTGGCCTGAGTATTGGTCTATCCTTCCTTGTGCCATTCCTGCCGCTACTCCGTGTTGTTACAATGATCCTGCTTGTCACAACAACCATCCTCCTCTGGCCCAAAGGAAAGAAAAAGTAGATACCTTGAGATTGATCTACTGCGGACACTCGCGATAACAATGATGGTGGTTTATCACGCAGCTTTTGACCTTTCATATTTCTTTGGAAAAGACATTCAGCCGCTTGAAGGCGGGTGGTTAACTTTTCAGAGGCTAACCGCATTCCTCTTTCTCTTTTTAGTCGGTGTTAGCTTCGTTGTGTCGAAGAATCAATCAGACCGATACCTGAAGAGAGCATATAAACGAGCATTAAAAATTATCGGATGCGGAATGCTCATTACATTTGTGACATATTTGATAGTTGGACCTGATCTTTATATTCGCTTTGGGATACTTCATATGATCGGTGTGAGCTTGATGCTCCTACCTCTCTTCTCGATCTTCAAGGAATGGAATGCATTGATTGGAGTGTTGATTATCTATGGAACGAAAATGATTGATTTCCCTAATGCATCAACAAATCTGCTTCTGCCGATCGGGATTACGAGAGCGGACTTTGCTTCTCTTGATTACTACTCACTATTCCCGTGGTTCGGAATTATATTGATCGGTTTCGCCACCGGTGAATTCATCTACGTACGCTTAAAGCGGATGCCACGTGCAACACCGCGATGGACACGCCTGATGATCATCCCTGCAAAAAAATCACTGTGGATCTATATGATTCACCAGCCGATATTGATTGGAATCTTGAGTTTGATTTATGGCTATCCGTTCTGAACAACCGTCAATGGTTTGATCAGATGTTCCGGCGTCTCACCGCTCTTCCACTGATCAATTGTCTGGAAACAGTCATCGTACATATTCCGCATGCTCTCTTCCGCATAGAAAGCGACATGAGGGGTTGTGATTGCATTCGGATGAGCGATCAACTCCTTGTTCTCCTCAAAATTGGTCTCATGTTCAAGTACATCCAGCAGCGCATAGGAAACTTTTCCGCTTTTTAGTGCATCTACAAGGGCATCTGAGTCGATTAGTTCCCCGCGAGCAGTATTTACGAGCACAACTCCATCTTTCATCTGGCTAAGTGCATCCGAATTGATGATGTGATGTGTCTCTTCGAGGGCAGGAAGATGCAATGTGATGATATCGCTCTTTTCAAAAAGCTCAGGTAATTCCACATATTGAACACCAAGTAGATCTTCCAGCTGAACAACCTTATAGATATCTCTCGCAAGGATATTCATGCCAAATCCATGTGCGATTTGCGCAACCTTCTGCCCGATTTTTCCTGTGCCGATAATTCCAATGGTTTTCCCCCTAAGTGCCATTCCACGAAGACCATGGTAATCGAATTCTCCATGCTCCACCCTCTCATCGCCCTCGTGTACATGACGGAGTGTTCCCAGCAGCAATGCAAACACATGCTCCGCAATAACATGTGATCCGTAATCGGGAACATTGCAGATAAGGATTCCCTTCTCTTTACAGTAATCGACGTCAATGTGATTGAATCCAACTGATCGCGTTGCAATCAGTTTTAAATTTGGAAGTTTTTCCAAAATCTCCTTTGGAAATTCCGTATGCACAAAACCGGATACAATTTCTGCATCGTTGCAAGCTTCAACAAGATCATTTCCCGTGATGAGTTCCTGATGGATGTCTGCATCAGGGAATTTCTCCATTACACGGCTTTTATCCTCCTCATCCACTTCCAGAAAAACGATTGGTGCCATGTGAGAAGGATAGCATCCCAAAATAAGGATTCCTAGGAATCCTAGGATTCTCTGGATTCTTTGGAATCCTTTAATCTAACCGCCTCTTTCTGTAAACTATTCCCAATGTCTTTCCGCGTTCGAAAATTGCGCGAGAGTGAGCCGCGCAGGAGATTGCCGTGGCGTCGGATTATTATGGGAACGGCAACCTTCTCTAAGCCTGTTGCAGCTTGGTACAGCCTCTGGAGCCAGAGATACGAGAAGCGTAAACGCCACCGACGTCGCATCAATATCCTAAAACGACTGCTCCTAGTGCTCATATCACTCCTATTCGTTCTGCTGATCCTTGCAGGAATCGGTAAGGTACTCATGTCTGTACGATTGCTTGGGATTGATAGTATTTTCTCAGTTGCCGGAATTGCTCCTACTAGTGATGAAAGTGGCCGGGTGAATTTGCTGATTATGGGACAGGGCAATAAAGAACATGACGGACAGGATCTTACGGATACGATCATGATTGCAAGTATCGATCCTAAAGACACACACAGTGCTGTTCTTCTCTCTCTGCCACGTGATCTATACTTCCTCAATACTGAGAAGATGGGAAAAGGAAAGCTCAACAGCATGTATCGGGATTACAAGTACTATTTGCAGTTCCGTCAGGGAATGGAAGAGAAAGATGCAGCGATTGAAACTCTCGAAGAGTTAAAGGATGAAATTGGAAGGCAGATGGATATGCCAATTCACTACGCAGTGAAAGTGGATTTCATCGCATTTGTGAAAGCAGTTGATTTGATTGATGGAGTGGATCTTGATGTTCCGTACGACATTGTGGATGAAGAGTATCCGGATGAGAACTTTGGGTACGAACCGTTTGTCATAAAGAAGGGGCCACAGCATCTGGATGGAGAAACTGCGCTCAAGTACGCACGAAGCAGGTCTACAACAAGTGATTTTGGTCGGTCGGCCCGACAGCAACAGCTCCTGAAGGTGCTGGCCCATAAGGCAAAGGAGGAGAAAATATACAAGAGCCCGAAAGCAATCTCTGAAATGACCAGTTTGATGAAAGATCATGTTGAATCGACCATGTCGGTTCGCGAGATGGTCGGACTGGCAAATATTGCACAGGAACTTGATAGATCCCGTGTGATAACAATGCAGCTTTCAGATAGAAATGGTCTCTATGGAGAAATTATCCTTCCTGGAGGATTTTTGTATGCACCTCCGCGTGATCTATTCGAAGGAAAATCTGTTCTGCTGCCTGTTTCAGTTCCGGAATTCCCGGTCACATGGAAACAACTGATTACTCTCAAAAAATTCCTGTTCGATACACGTTCTCTTTACCTTCAGAAGCCTACTTTCTCTGTTTTGAACGCAGGTGCACCACCGGGATCTGCACGAAAACTTGGAAATGAGCTTATCAAGTTTGGATTCACCGTGGAACGGATTGCGAATGCGTCAATAGATAAACTCGAAACCTCACTTATTGCAGAGAGTAATATAAATGAGAAGGAATTAACGCGATTCTGGAGTGAGCTACTTAGCATACCGCAGCAACCTGTTCCGGATGATCTTCCCATTAATGAGCAATCTCGTATTACAATCATCATCGGAAAAGATTATCGATTTAAATATTTCCAAGATCTCTAAGTGATTACTCCTAGAAAAATAATTGCACGGGCATGGGTTATGACCAAGAAGGAAAAATCTATCCGTCGGTGGGGATTCGCATCTGCATTCCTGGAAACACTACTCAATACAAAACTATTCATATACCAGATCTGGTTCTTCTACAGTTTCTTTGTACTAGCAAACCCGATCGGATTCTTCACAATCGAGGCAATCCTCTTAGAGCACATAGCATTGGGAGTGTTTGTAACAATCGCAACTATATTCATTATTATGCTTGTAGTAGAGGTTTTCTTCCCGCATATGGCTGTAGGAGCAATTATCGGGCTTGCTGCCAAGAGTTACAAAAAAGAAGAGCTACGGGGAGGTATGGTGTTAGCGCTTTATAACTTCCTCCCTATTTTTGTAGCACGGGAGCTTTTCTTCTTCGCAAAAGGAACAACAGTGATAACGATCATTTCTCTTGTATTGCGATATGGAGAACTCAAAGGATTCTCAATTACGATCCTTGTATGCTTGTTTGTATTCTCAAATATTCTCAAGTTCCTTGCATCATTTACAGAAGAAGCAATCGTTATAAGAAAATTAAACGTCTTTAACGCTATGGGTAAGAGCTTCAAACTTGTGATCAGTTATCTTGGACACGTTGTGTTCCTTCTAATTCTGGTATTTGTAATTTCGCTACGGATATTCATTAACGCTGCAATGTTCCTGCTGGTTCCGGGAATTGTGCTTGGAGTTGGACTCCTACTAGCCTCCTTCCTTCCGCCAATACTAAGTTGGAGCCTGGCAATTGTTGCCGGATTCTTACTCATTCTTCTTGCAAGCTACTTCTTCGCATATCTTGAAGTCTTCAGACAGACAGTTTGGACTATTACATACCTGGAACTTAGCTCGCGAAAGGAACTGGATGTGATTGAGGAAGAGCAGAGTACAATCCAGTCATGAAGGAATATCAGAAAGCACTGAAGGAGAACTTATGGAAGTTGTGCCTTTTGAGAGGTTCAGCTGGAGCACTTATTGTAATCCCGGTTATTGTTCTGTTCTTTCAGGAAAACGGCTTAACACTGCAGCAGATCTTCCTTCTTCAAAGTTTCTATGGAATTGTCCTTGTTGCTCTTGAGATCCCTTCAGGATATCTATCAGACAGATGGGGACGCAGGAATACAACAATACTAGGTGCGTTCGTTCAGTTTTTCGCGATACTTGTATTTGCGCTCAGTTCTACATTTCTTGGGTTTCTTGCATCATGGACAATGCTCGCGATAGGCATGAGTTTCTACTCAGGAACACTGGAAGCAATCACGTACGACACGCTTCTTGAACTAAAACAGGAGAAATCATATATGCGCCAAGATGGACGTCAGCGTTTCTACTTCTTTATCACAGAAGCAATTGCAAGCGTGCTTGCAGGATTCATCGCACTTGTAAGTCTGCGCGCAACACTTTGGGCGACACTGATTCCGTACGGATTCGGATGTATTATTGCACTCACACTTGAGGAGCCGAATCGCCACAAGTTACAAAGCACGGATCATTTAGATGTGATCATTCGGGTCTGCAAAGATACACTGCTTCATAGAGCAGCACTGCGTAGCATCATTGTCTTAAGCGGAATTATTTCGTCTATGTGTCTCGCTCTCTACTGGTTCACACAACCATATCAGGTGGAAGCAGGACTGCCACTGGCGCTCTTTGGAGTAACGCACGCAGCCGTTGTAACAATCGGGGCACTTGCATCTAGAACAACACACAGAATTGAAAAACGGATTGATGATCGTACTTTCTTGATAGCAATAGCAGTTACTGTGGTATTAAGCTATCTCGCCTTAAGTCAGGTCATGGCTCTCTGGGGAATTCTATTCTTATTTATTGGTAGAAGTGCATGGGGATTCCTATCTCCTCTCAGAAACAGTTTGATTAATCGGATGGCAGCTTCTGAAGTACGTGCAACAGTTCTATCTGTAAATAGTTTTGTAAATAAACTCATGTTCGCTCTCGCAGCACCGTTCCTCGGAGCACTTGGTGACCTCTATACATTGAATCAGGCATTCCTGATGACAGGAATCATCGGAGGAGTACTGCTGATCATCACATTTATTCTGATGGGAGGAGTATGGAAGCAGCTTCCGAGCTGATGTTCTTACGTGTTTAAGAACTTACTTTTGCTCTAAAACTAGCTCAAAACGGCAATTTGAGCAGTTTCTCTTGACAGTGTACTTCCGTCCACCTATCATGGTGCACAGTCGTTGCCCTCCATCCAAATGACCCTTACCCCACACCAGAGAACCGTTCTCAATTACATACGCGAGTTCCAGAAGAAACGCGGGTACTCACCTTCTCTTTCGGATCTTGCTCTGGCATTCGGTGTGCGCAGTAAGAACGCAGTTGCAAAAGTTGTGAATGTTCTCACGCGCGAGGGGCACATAGAAAAAGATCCGAAGGGGCGAATTAAAATAATTGATATCGTTGAGGGGGATAATCGTCCTGAACCTATGATACTACCGCTGTTTGGACCGATCTCCGCGGGGTTTGCCGCACCTGTGGAAGAGCATGCAGAAGAAACTGTGACACTGGATGATTATCTTGTCGGAGATAAATCTTCTACTTTCCTTTTGCGCGTAAAAGGTGACAGCATGATCGATGCAGGTATTTTTGAGGGTGATCTTGTTGTTGTGGAGCGCGGAGCAGAGCCAAGAGTTAATGACATTGTGGTAGGTATTCTGGACAATGAATTTACACTAAAGAGACTTAAGAGAAACAAAGGTAAGTACTACTTGCAGGCAGAGAACCCGGATTATCCGGACATGTTTGCAATGGATGAACTCCAGTCTGCAGGAGTAGTACGAGGAATGATCAGAAGATATTAATATTAGTATTCCGTATTGTGTATCCTGTATCGAGTATGACAAATACAACTATCAAGTCTTTTTCTGGCCTCAAATCATGGCAAGAAGCGCACAAGCTTGTCATCATGATTTATAAATTAACAGAACAATTTCCAGATAATGAACAATTCGGACTTACAAATCAGATAAGACGCGCTGCAGTATCTATCACATCAAACATCGCAGAAGGATTTAGTAAAAAATCAGCAAAAGAGAAACGCCAATTTTACCGCACTGCGATTTCATCTTTAGCAGAAGTCCAAAACCAATTACTAATTAGCAGAGATGTTTTATACATCTCACAAAAAGACTTTGAAAATGTATCCGAGCAGACAATTACTGCACGTAAACTCATCAACGGACTTATAAAATCTGCACAAAATTATTCCTAAATACTGAATACGGAATACCCCATACTGAATACTTCTAATGATTGCACATATAGATGCTGACGCCTTCTTTGCTTCCGTGCTTCAAAGGAAATATCCTCATTTAAAAGGTAAGCCACTGCTTGCTCAGGGTATGGGAGGCAGTTGCGTAATCGCTGCGAGCTATGAAGCAAAGGCGAAAGGTGTAAAAACCGGAATGAGGCTTACAGAAGCCAAAAAACTGTGCCCAGAAGCTATCTCTGTTCCATCGGAATTTCGTGAAACAGGAATCGCTAGTAAACAGATTGAGAAAATACTCAATGATGAGTGTCCGGTGATTGAGCAGATGTCGATTGATGAATGGTTTTTAGATCTCAGATCATTAACAGGAGGAATTCCTAGTGATATTTTGAGATGGGCGAAGGATGTTCAGCGAACTGTAAGTGGAAAAGTTGGCATCAATGTCTCTGTAGGAATCGCTCCGAGCAAACTTCTTGCAAAGATGGCTAGTGAATACAGGAAGCCTGCGGGCGTTACAATAGTTGATGCGGATATGGATGTAAGCATTGAAGAGTTTCTGAAGGATAGACCCGCAGAAGCGATCTCCGGGATTGGTCCACGTCGCTCTATTCACACAAAAACTCATAACTGGAAATCGGCTTGGGATATCGCAAATGCGAACAAAGAGACAGTCGTGCACCTCTTTGGGAAAACAGGTGATGAGATGCAACGTGAACTACTCGGTGAGGAAGTGTTTGCGGTAGAAGAAGACACGCGTCCACCCAAGTCCATTTCACGATGCAGAAGTTTCCATGCAACCAAAGAAATTGATTTGGTGTTCTCGTATTTACTTGATCATTTGAGTTACACAATCATGAAAATGCGCAGACATAACCTCGCGTGCAATCACATCACTGTATTCATTCGTGATGGTGATTACCGACACTGGGGAATGCAAAGAAAACTTCCTCAGAGCAGTGACACGGAAGATTCTTTGATGCCACAAATTGAATACTGCTTTAAGAGGCTGCTGAGAACTGGTAGAAGTTACACACAGGTAGGATTGGCTTTGCAGAGCCTAAAAGTCCGTGGTAGCACCCAGTACTCACTGTTTGATGATACTGATAACATCGATGATTCTGAACATGTTCAGAAGGCTCTTGATGATCTTCACGAGCGCTTCGGTAGAAGATCAATCATTCGTGGTGCAGCGATTCCAACTAAGCGAAAAAGCAAGCCAGATCTGATTGTGTGGGAGTAAATTGATCTATTTCTTATCCAAGTATCTGCGCAGTTACTTGAATAGTTGATGAACTTTGATACTACCCCAACGATTCAAGCCGATCACTTATCTTTTTAAGCTTCTCCTCAGCTTCGCTAAGCTTCTCCTTCTCCCCTGCTACAACTTCTTCCGGAGCATTATCTTTAAACTCTTTGTTATCTAACTTCTTCTTGAGTCCGGAAACATATTTATCTAGTTCCTTCTTATCCTTCTCCAGATTCTTCTTCTGTTTTTCAATGTCGATGATTCCTTCAAGTGGCAGATGAACTTCAGCTTCACTCAAGAATTCACTGGCAGCATTCTTATGCTTCTCTGGCTTACTGCTGATCGTAAGCTCACTTAGTCTCCCCAGACGAATTATATGATCTTTCTGAGATTCAAGAAGATCTGTGTGCTTTGTGTGCACAATCGCTTTAATCTTCTTTCCCGGCTCAACACCATACTCCGGTCTTAGTTGGCGGATAGCTGTGACAACGTCAATTACTATCTGAAGTTGATCGAAGCTCTTCTGATCCTTGAGAGATGAATCAGATGAAATCCAATCCTGCTTCATGAGCATATCTGCATCTTCAGGCTTGATCTGCTCCCAAAGTTCCTCAGTCACAAACGGACAGTATGGATGTAGGAGAGAAACAACGGATCGAAGTACATGGATTAGAACTGCTGGATTGCTCTCACCTTTACTGAGTTCAAGGTACCAGTCGCAGAAGTAATCCCACACAAAGCTATAGAGACGTTCTCCTACTTCACTTAGACGATACTCAGCAAGACCTTCGGTAACATCGGTGATCAGATCCTGCAACGCAGAAAGCACTGCCTTGTCTGCCAATGACAGATTCCCTACTCCCAACTCCCCATTCCCCATTCCCAAAGAGTTCGGATCCACTCCTGCTTCTTCACACTGCATCAGAACAAATCTGGATGCGTTCCAGAGTTTATTGATGAAGTTTCTATAACCCGCGATTTTCTCCTTGTACAAGCGGAAATCGTTACCCGGGCTTTGTCCTACAATCATCGATAGTCTAAGTGCATCTGTACCGAACTCAGGAATGATCTCCAGAGGATCAATACATGTTTCCGGATCAGATTTACTCATTTTCTTACCCTCTCGCGTGCGAACCATACCGTGGAGGTACACAGTGTCGAATGGAATCTGTCCCGTTGCGTAGGTGGTCATGAGGATCATTCTGGCAACCCAGAAGAAGAGGATGTCGTACCCCGTCTCCATTACCTGCGTGGGGTGGAACTTCTTATACTCAGGACTTTGCTCAAGCATCTCTTCCAAAGAGAGACTTAGATCTTTAGTGAGATCTTTATCTATTAACGTGCTCCACGTCCATAGAGCAGACGAGAACCATGTATCTAGTGTGTCAGGATCTTGGTTCCAGCTATCTCCTTCCGGCTCTTCTACGCCTACGTGCATGTCTGAACTATCACGATCCTGGTGATACCACACAGGAACACGATGCCCCCACCAGATCTGGCGGGAGATGCACCAGTCACGAAGGTTATCTATCCAGTGGAAATACACCTTATCGAACCGCTCAGGGATTAGTTTAATATCACCGCTTCGGATAACATCCTGCATCACCTGCTTTAGACTCATACTCTGCCCCTTCCACTTAACAACTGCACGATTCACATCGATAAACCACTGCTTCTTGATCTGAGGCTCCACTTTCCCCTTTCCACGATAGTTAACAGAAACATTGTGAACATAGTTTTCGTCTATGCCGACTAGTAATCCTTTCTGATCAAGCTTTTCTGCAATTTTCGGGCGTGCATCTTCTATATCCATTCCAGCAAACTCGCCTGCAATGGGCAGGAGCTTTCCTTCAAAGTCTATGATTTGTTCTTTATCTAGATCGTGATGCTCTGCGATCTCAAAGTCGATTGATGAATGGCTTGGTGTAATAGTCATAACACCAGTCCCCATCTCAGGATCAATTTCTTTGTCCTTGATCACTGTGGCTGTGATCTTTCCGTTGATCCACTCACACTCAAACGTGTCACCGTGTTTGTACTCCTTATAACGATCATCATCCGGATGCATCACAACGTACTTGTCTCCGAACTTCGTCTCGGGACGCACCGTACCAATCTGGAATGGTCCGTACTGGAATGTATAAAACGGTGCGGTCTCTTCGACGTATTCGATCTCATCGTCACTCACTGTTGTCTGCATCTTCGGATCCCAGTTAACAATGCGGGGACCGCGGTAGATCAATCCATCTTTATACATCTTCACGAAGACTTCATTTACAACTCGACTCAATGAATCCTCCATCGTATATGCCTCGCGTGACCAGTCACAACTCGCACCCATCTTACGAACCTGTGAGCGGATGGTATCCTGACTCTGATCTACAAAGTGCTTGATGCGGTTGATCAGTTCATCACGCCCAAGTTTGGCTCTGGGATCAGGAATATTCTCTTCTTCCTGAATCTTTTTGATAACAACGCTCTCTGTCGCAATCGCTGCATGATCCGTTCCGGGTAGCCACAGCGCTTCTTTGCCCTGCATTCGGTTGAAACGGATGAAGATATCCTCCAACGCAAGCATCACTGCATGGCCAAGGTGAAGCTGTCCCGTAGCATTTGGCGGCGGCATGCTGATTGTGAATGTTTCTTTCTCTGTATCTGGATCTGCTTTGAATACACCAGTGTCCTCCCACATCTTATAGATGCGGTCTTCGGTATCCTTTGGATCGTATGCCTTGGGAAGCATTTTGTAAGAGTGTACTACGTTAAGCGGATATAAAAAATGATCCCGCTGAGCGGGATCACAATGTGGAGAAAGAACGAAGCTTTCATCACGCGATCCCGCGGGGCGGGACGACTACGACGCCAAAGACGACGTATGCGTGATTCAAGACCGCAGAATTTAACAGGAGAGCGCAAATAAAAGCAAGTTTTTAATGGAAAAATGTGGTGAAACGAGTAAAATATCTTGGCTATGGAGAAGTGCTCAATTCGGGAAAAGCGGCTGGTACAACTGAAGTCCAGCGTAGAAAGGCTGAGCGGAGGCGGGGCATATGATAATGAATTTGAAAGAGCAATTAGAGAAGTTCCTGATGTCTACTGGGATAGGCCTTGGTCAAATGACCCTGCAGTAAATCTTGGTCGTGGAGCATCCAGAGTTGCAGGATCCGCTGGACACTTGGCAACAGACTTTCTTGATGGAGCATTTGATACTCTCGCACGAGTAGATGGTGGAATTAAACCCGGCAAACTTCCAACGGGACCGTTCCGTCATATGCGACGCGCAGTAGGAGAAACAATGGATGCTGCATTGAGCCTACGACCTATCACAACATTAACAAAAGGATTTAGCACTCTTGGGAAAGCAGTTCCTGACTTTGTGGACCTACTGAGAGGTGACTACGGTCATGACATCGGAGCTGTACAAGTTGGATCACGTCAAAAGATGAAAGGTGCGGTAGGAAACACCGTTAACATGAACTAATCATGGTTGATATCGGTCCTGTACCAGACATCGGCGGTCCATCAGCTGCAGAAGTAGGAACCGGAACAGCAGAAGCACTTGGTGCCGTGCCTTGGGGAACGGTAGCAGCAGTAGGTATTATCGGACTTGGTGTATGGTGGGCAGGCAAAAACGCACTTAAGAATACAACCTAAGTAGATTTTAGTAATGCCAACATTTGATTTTCAGTGCACATCATGTGGCCATACATTCGAATACAGTCGTCCTTTCGGAAGCAGCGATGTTCCTGTGTGTCCCAAGTGTTCTCACAGCAAGACTTCGAAATTGATTTCCACTCCTGCAATTCAGTTTAAGGGAGATGGGTTTTATGTGACGGATAGTAAGGAGGTTAAGAAGGAAGAGAAAGTTGAGGATAAACCAAAGAAGAAGGAAACTAAGGAATCCAAAGAATCCAAAGATTCCTAGGATTGTTTTTCCCTGCACAGACCCAAAACCTCCCTCCCCCGCCTGACCCGGCGGGCAGGCCTCCCCAAAACGCGCTAAATACGCTATAATATATTGAAAATGGCGAAGAATACCCAAACTAACGGCACTCCACGTCATCGTCGTTTGTATGTGCCCTTTCTTGAGAAGCTAATTAGCTTCAACTATTCCAGCCTGCTTCTAATCTGGCTTGGCTCTGTGTTTGGCTATGCCATCCTTTACTATATTCTCGGTCGTTATGGGGATGGGGCGCATGGACCTACTTTTGTTCGAGGTGTAGAGATGCAACTGGAGTTTGGGGACATTCTTTACTACAGCATCATCACAGCAACATCCACAGGATACGGTGACATCATTCCACAAGGTGCCAGTAAGCTTTTTGCAAGCACTCAGAGCATCTTCGCCCTCTTAGTTTTTGCAATCTGTGTTACAAAGCTCGTCTCCCACAGGCAGGACCTAGCTCTCAATCGAGTTCATAGGCTCGCGTTCGAAAACATCTTCCACAATATAAGAGAGTGACTCTACATCGTGAGACAGGACTTTGGGAACATCATGCGACACATTGAGAATGGAGAGCAGATGACTGAGGAGGGATGGAAGAATTTGATCATTGCTTTCGAACAGTCACAGAGTTTGATTCAGGAGATTCCAGATTTTTATGATAACGAGAACAAGCTCTACATCATTGACCGTAGGCGTGAGAGATTGCTGAAGGAATCCGTGCATCGGACTCTCTCACGTGTTAATGATCTTCTTGATGTGATGAGCAGCCACGACATCGACTGGGCAGGCAACGAAGGAACATACAATGAACTCTCTGAGCTTCTTAGGATTGTGGACGAGACAACTCCAATATGGCTGGAGAAGTCGCCACACTCGGAGCCGGAAGCCTTTGAAGACATCCTTCATCTGAAGGATGCTGTTCTTCAAAGAATTAATACTGCTGTTCCGGGATCTAACTAGCTTAATGGTTTAATTGACTAAACTAAATAAGCAGTTCATGATCTTTTGTATGAGTAGTGATACATTTCCTGATCGTTCGGCATTCACAAATGAACAATTTAGTCCTCCTTTAATGTTCGGTATTGATCCAGATACCCTACGTCGTGTGCACGGCCTTGTTTCTGATCCAGACCGACAACCAGACGATGAACTAGCAGCAATGTTGCGAGATCCACAAAGTCCAGCTAGCCAAGTCTATAACGACCTTAGGCATCGCATGGGAAAACACCGATTAGCACACCTTGTCAGACAGGAAAAAGATTGGAAATCTTACTTAGATGAAACAGCACCATTCCGAACTGCTGATTCTTCTGGTCCATTCATCGGAGCATAGGCCTAAATACAACTAAATAATATGTCAGGCCGAGCGGAGTCGAGGCATGAACACATACAAAATGTCTATCCTTCGACTTCGCTCAGGATGACATTTTGTCGATTAACTATCTGGTTATCTCCTCGGTGGACCACGGCGTGGACCGCGTCCGCCTCCACCGCTATTTCGGGGACCTCGTGGACGATCCGGTGGCATCCCCTCCGGTCTTTCAGTCATTTGCTTAAGCGAAAGACGTGTTTTGCCATCAGCTGCATCGTACTCAACGCACTTTGCCTGAATCTCATCACCAACGTTGACGATGTCTTCAACTTTCTCCGTGCGTTTCCACTGAAGCTCTGAAATGTGGATCATTGCATCCTTACCACGTGAGAATTCTACAATGGCACCAACTCCATCAATGATTCGAACGACCTTAGCATCGTAGACTTTTCCAACCTCAGGCTTTTCTACAATTCCAGCAATCCACTCTTTTGCCTTCTGCATACTTTCTCCGTCAACAGAAGTAACAAATACAAGTCCGCTGTCTTCAATGTCGATCTCAACTCCAAGATCACCTGTAATCTTCTGGATAGTTTCTCCACCCTTTCCGATTACAAGGCGGATGTCATCAGGATTAATCTGAATTGTTTCGATTCGTGGAGCATGAGGGCTAAGCTCTGCACGAGGTTCAGGAATTGCCTTAAGCATTTCCTGCATAATGTGCATACGTCCTGTCTTTGATTTCTCAAGTGCTTCCTTAAATACCTCATCCGGCAGTCCTTTGATCTTAATATCCATTTGGATAGCAGTTACTCCGTTCTCGGTTCCCGTTACTTTAAAGTCCATATCTCCACCGAAGTCTTCCTCATCTTGTAGATCAGAAAGTACAACGTATTTTCCGGCTGCTTCATCTGAAACAAGTCCGAGTGCAATTCCGGAAACAGGAGCTTTTATTGGAACTCCGGCAGCCATAAGAGCAAGCGTAGAACCGCATGTTGCAGCCATTGAGGATGATCCATTACTTTCCAGGATCTCTGTGACTGTTCTTATTGTGTAAGGGAAATCTTCTTCACTAGGAAGAACCGGTTCAATACCACGTTGCGCAAGACTTCCATGACCAATCTCTCTGTTGCCAACAAAGAGACGATTACTTGTCTCCCCTACTGAGAAGGGCGGGAAGTTATAGTGATGGAAGTATCGTAACTCCCTCTCACCAAGCATTCCTTCAATTAGCATCTTGTCTCCCGGTGCACCGAGTGTGCAGGTTGTCATTCCCTGGGTCTCTCCACGCTGGAACAGGGCGCTTCCATGAACCCAGCTTGGGAGGATATCTACTATTGATCCAATCGGGCGAATCTCATCAACCTTTCTGCTGCTCATACGTAATCCTTCTTCTAGGATCAAACGACGAACCTCGCCCTTGATCACTTTATCTGTGAGAGCGGCTGCATTCTTATAAAGCTCTTCGAGTTCTTCATTGTCATCTGCTGGACCGTACTTCTCTTCCAGCTTTTCTGCCGCACCGTCCATGTATGAATTAAAGATTGCTCTTCTATCCAACTTATCGAGCTTGTCTTTAATGGCCTTGTTCACCTCGGGCAGTGCCCACTCCTTAAGATATTCGTAAGCTTCTTCATGCTTGTAAGCTTCCGGCGCTTCGAATTTCTCTTTTCCGATCTCTTTTTGAATATCCGCAAAACTCTTTGCGATTTTCTGTGCCCATTTCTTACCAAACTCAATTGCACGTAAAACCTGATCTTCCGGAACCTCATTTGCCCCTGCTTCGATCATAACAATACGATCAAGTGAAGCTGTAAGGAACATATCTAGTTCAGCACGCTTACGAACTTCTGCTGATGGGTTGAGAACAAGCTCGCCATCCACCAATCCAACTCGAACAGACCCCAATGGACCATCTGCAGGACAATCTGAAATTGCGACTGCAAGGCTCGCAGCATTTGCAGAAACAACATCGTGCTCATTTTCATAATCGTATGAAAGAATCGTACAGAACACTTGAATGTCATTGTGCATGGCCTTTGGAAACATTGGACGTAGTCCACGATCAATTACACGTGCCATAAGAACGTACTCATCAGCGGGACGTCCTTCGCGCTTCCTAAAACGTGAACCGGCAATTTTACCTCCGGCGTAGAACTTCTCCTGATAAACAACCTGAAGAGGAAGGAAATCTACTCCTTCACGAGCTCTTCTACTGATTGTGACGTTGCTCATACAAACTGTCTCACCCATTTGGGCAATTACAGTCGCATTAGCCTGGTTTGCAATCAGACCGGTTTTAAAAGTGAGCTTTGAGTCACCGAGCTCAACGGTGTACTCCTTATTAGGAGCGAAAGCAGTATCTGCCATAACGAAGATTTGGAAAGAATCATAATGATCCCTTCCTTCCAACTAGTGGTTTCTTCCTTACGCTGTTGGATTCACATGCGAGATCCGGTGTCATCTTGATCGGAGCTCAAACGTAAACCCAGCGTGGCAAGGGGAACGGAGGAAAGAAGGAACTACGTATATTATAGCTCAACTAAACTTGGATTGCAGTAAAAAGCCTAGTTTTAGGCTACAGCACGTACTGCAGCTGGTTTTCCCAGTAGGCCTACAAGCGTGTCTGCAAGGATATTGTACCCCTCGGTCGTGAGGACAGATTCCGGGTGGAACTGGAATCCAGCGTATGTATCTGACTGGATAGCGTGTACTTCATTCGTTGACTCATCGAAAGATACATCGACTCCGTCAATCTCCTGATTCTGTGCTGCGAACGTGTTGTAGAAACCGACCAATTGATTATGGCCAAAGAGATCAATCTGTTCCCATGCACCCTGCGATGGGTTTTGCTTCTGGGCGACATCCATGCCAATCTGCCTGCAGATGATCTGGTGACCGAGGCACACTCCAAGCATTGGCTTGCCGGAGTCTCTCAGCTCCTGAACGATGCCGTGGAGGCGTCCCATCTTCTCATCGCCAATATTGTTTGGATTTCCAGGTCCTGGTCCGACGATCACGAGATCAGAGGAATCCTGTGCGACCTCATACTCGGAGTAATGAACCACATTCACATTCGCCCCCATGTGCACAATCATGTTTCTGAGTGTGAAACAGAAGTCATCTCCATTCGCAATGATGGTGATATTCACACCATGCAATTCTTCAATAGAAAGATCTGCATCTTCCTGATCTTCAAAATGATATGCGGAAAGATGCATATTCCTGGACCTGAGTGTCTCCATCACTTCAGCATCAACAATTGCTGGGTTTGAAGTGACATGTTCAAGCTCCTCCTGATCACCTCCATTCTGCAGACTTGCACGAAGGCCCGCGAGCTTTGTGTTAGCCTCCTGGGCTTCATCATCCGGATCTGAATCGCGAACGATTGTTGTTCCCGCGCACATTTCTACATTCCCTTCGTTATCAATCTCCATGGTACGGATGAGAATGGAGCTATCTAACCTTTCCCCACCTTCTTCATCACGACCAATCATTGCAAGAGCTGCACTGTAGTAACGCCTGCACTGTTTATCGTACTTCTCAATAATGCGACAGGCATTCTCAACGGGGCTCCCCGTAACAGTCGGTGCCCACATTGAATGACGCATCAGCTCGATCACATTCAGAAGACTCTTTCCAACAAGCATGTATTCCGTGTGGATCAGTCTCGACATCTCCTTAAGAAGCGGACCTTGAATCACACCACCCTTCTCACACATCTGCGCCATCATCTTAAGCTCTTCATCCAGAACCATCATGAGTTCCATCACTTCCTTTGGGTCCTGTAAGAAGTCTATGAGTTCCTGCTTTGACATATTTTTAATCTTTTTCAGGGTTCCACTGATCGGGTTCATCGTAACTACTCCATCCTCTACTGTGAGGTGTCTTTCCGGTGAAGCGCCAACAAGCGTGCGCTCTCCATCGTGAAATGCGAACGTCATGTACGTTCCCGTTTCATTGCGAAGAAGGGATCGGAAGACCGAGAGCAGTTTCGATCTGCTGTAATCTTTGATCTGAGCTGTCTCTCGCCTTGGAACAACCATGTTCGCTCCTTCACCCTGTCCAATTTCATCTTCTTTAATATCTCTTACAAGCTTTGCGTACTGCTTATCTGTGTGACTCTGTTTGATCTCTCCATTAAGCTCTATTTCTTCCTGAGGAAGCATCTCTAATAAACGCTGCAGTGAAATACGAGTGGAATTACGGACCTGCATGCAGCGAATTTTCGGATCATTTTGTTTTTCCCTCGCTGTTTCATACCCACGTTCATGCACCTGTGAATACGGAATAGCACTGATAGTATCAATCACTCTCCCGTCAGGATGCGTACCTTGTTCCCTTGGGATGTCATCAAGTTTTTCACGGTCGGTTACATCTCCTTCCAAAATAAGAACATCATCACCATCGTCACAGCGTACAAGTGCGAACGGTTTGTCGCCTTCAATTATGCGCATTACTGCATTTTCTTCCGGTGATTGAAAGTTAGATTCCATACATACGTAACGAGCAACTCCTTGTTTGGAGGGCTCTTAATAAAAAAGTTAATAAGTATATGCCCTACCGCTTCCGCATAGAAACTAAGAAGTCTGCCAATGGGTGATAGGACTGTACTTATGCACCAGTACAAAAGTACGTCATCACACATGAAAAGTCAAGCGTATAGATTCAAAAAAAGGGCTTTTCTACCCTACTTTCTGCCTCTTTTCGATCTTCTTAATGAAGTGCTTAAATCCCCCACTTCCATACTGAAGCATGCGAGACCCGCGAGTGATCTTGCTGATACTAATTCCGAGATTCTGTGCAATTTTTCTTTGTGGTGTTCCGCTATTGAGCTCTTTGATGAGTTGCCAACGTTCAGCAAGGGATGCGAGCTCATGAGGAGTGAGAATATCCTTGAGGAGTTTCTCTGCCTCCTTCTCGTCCTCAACGCAGGCGAAGAGATTATAGAGGTCAGTAAGATGCTGTACCGGTACAGGGGACATGAAGGTAATACTACACATTCTGTTAAAGAGAGTCCACCTCTAACAGTAAACAAATTGTCCTATTTCTTCAGCTTGTTTGATTCGAGGACCTTCTGATAATCAGTAGGCTTGTTCATCCTGAGATAATTTAGGAGAGTCCTTCTGCGTGCAACCTTACCTAGAAGCCCCTTCCTCGCACTGTGATCTTTCTTATGATCCTGCAAGTGCTTGGTTAGGAGACCAATTTCCTTCGTTAGAATTGCGATCTGAACATGAGGAGAACCTGTGTCTTTCTTATGCTTCTGATGCTTAGTAATGAGAGTTTTCTTCTGCTTACGTTTTAGCATGGGTGGCTTGGGGATAGGCGTGTTGAACGGAGCCTACGCCCGCCAAGAGCACGTGTGCTGCTTAGCGAGCAAGGTAAGTAGACCAGCATTCTACTCAGAACGGCTGAGAAAGCAAGTATTTATGCAACTTTCCTTCTTGAAGGGAAGATCAAAAAGTGGACTCTCGTCCACCCTATGGTAGGATGCTCCGCATGGAAATATTGACCCCCATTATTATCATCGTAGGTTTCGGCGTTTTGATCTTTTTGCAGTTCATTAAATCCCGATCCCCCGACGAGAGTGCGGAGTTTGCTGTGCTCAAAAAACAACTCGCAGATGAGAAGTCAGAGAAAGACGAACTGATTGGAAAAGGGAAGGCTCTACAGAAGAACTACATTCAAATGGAAGCTAAATTTGATTCTGCATTGAAAGAAAACGAGAAGCTTAATAAAGAGATCAGTAAGCACGAGGCAAAGAAGGAACAAATGGAGAAGGAACATTCAAAAGAGATCGCTGACCTGAGTGAAACCAGGAGAACTCTGGAAAAGGAGCAGCAGCGCGTCCTGAGAGAGGATGAAGAACGTCAGCAGAAGGAGGAAGAAGAACGCGACAGGATGTGGGGGGAGCATGAAAACAACGTTGTCACTTTTCTTAAGGGACTCTGTAGGCAACCACAGTACGGATTTCCCGTGTTTGATAACAATGATCTACCTAGTGACTTTGATGGAAGCCTTAAGCCGGATTTAATGATTGAGTTTCTGGATCAGTACATCATTTTTGATGCGAAGGTGACCCGTTCACAGAGTATCCAGACGTACATCACGAAAGCAGTTAAGGACACAGCCAAAAAGATAAAAGGTAATCCGAAGATTTACTCAAGCGTGTTCCTTGTTGTCCCGACCGAAGCTATAAGTGAGCTCAAGCAGATGACCTACGTGGAACAAGGCATCAACTTTTTCATTGTTTCACCAGAAAGTCTTGAACCGATACTTGCGAGCCTGAAGAAGATCACAATGTATGAACTTGCAGATCAGTTTGACCCTAAGGAGCGAGAGGAAATAGTAAACTGGATTGCCAAGCTCGACTTCCACATCAATGCACGAAGTACTTTTGACCTCATGTTGGCAGAAATCTCCGCTGATATTCTCACAGATGCCGAGCGTCAGAATCCTAAGCTCGCGAAAGAAGTGGAACAGAGGAAAGAGAAGATGTCGACTCCACGAATCAATCCTTCTGAGATGAAAAGACTTGTCTCCAGCATCGTTGCACGGGAGGAAAAGATCGCTGAACTCTCCTCTCCTAAGCCAAAAGTAGCGAAGAAGGACACCGGATTTCTGGGAACTTTACTAGGCGAAGGAAAAAAGTAGAACATCATCTATCAAGAGAGACGAACTCATCTACAATAGGACTCCATGTCTTCGAGTGACCCCATCTTCTCTCCGTTAAATGACAAGCAAAAAGAAGCTGTCGAGCATGACAGCGGTCCTCTTTTGATATTGGCAGGTGCAGGAAGTGGAAAGACACGAGCACTTACACATCACATAGCAAGCTTGATGAAAAATGGAGTAAAGCCGTGGGAAATTCTCGCCGTAACTTTTACAAACAAGGCGGCAAATGAGATGAAGCAACGTGTGGAGAACCTGCTGCACATCACAGAAGGAGAAGACATAGGACAATGGAAGATGAACAGCGGGAAACTTCCTGTAATGGGAACGTTCCACTCAATCTGCGCACGAATACTCAGGAGAGATATTGAGAGACTAGGACGCGATCGGTCTTTCGTTATTTATGATAAGGATGATCAGGAAAAGTTGATGAAAGAGGTACTGAAAGATATGGGCGTTGACCTGAATGAACTGAAGCCCAAAGCTGCACTTGGTTACGTAGGAAGATTTAAGTGTGAAGCACTCGGACCAAAGGAAGCAGAGGCTGATGCTAGTACATCACGAATGCATCAAGTGATAAGCGCATACAAGAGATATCAATCTGCACTCAAGGAAGCGAATGCTCTCGACTTTGATGATTTGATTTTGGAAGCAGTCCGGCTATTTCGCGAGGTTCCTGAAGTGCTGGATAGATATCAGGAAACCTGGAGATATCTGCATGTGGATGAGTATCAGGATACGAACCACGCACAGTATCTTTTCATAACACTACTTGCACAGAAGTATCGGAATCTATGCGTGATTGGAGATCCGGACCAATCAATCTACGCCTTCAGAGGAGCAGACATCAGAAATATTCTGGAGTTCGAGCGGGACTATCCGGATGCAGTGCAGATCAAGCTCGAGCAAAATTACCGCTCAGCACAACCGATTTTGACAGCTGCAGATAATGTGATTGAGGCGAATCCGGACAGGCCAGAGAAGAAGATGTGGACCGAACGTAGCGACGGACCTCAGGTGATCGCGCATGAAGTGGACAGTGAACGGAAGGAGGCGGAAGAAGCTATTAAAGCTGCGGAGAATTTGAGATCTGAAGGAATTGCATTCAATGATCAGGTGATTTTGTATCGGACCAATGCACAGTCTCGCCTATTTGAAGAAGCATGCATGAAAGCCGGTATCCCCTACCGGATAGTCGGTGGACTTAAGTTCTACGCACGAAAAGAAGTGAAGGATGTGCTCGCGTACCTTCATGTAATTCTCAATCCTTTTGATACGGTTTCTCTGCTCAGGATTATTAACGTCCCATCACGCAAGATCGGACAGACAACAATTGGAAAACTGCAGGCATACGCATCTGCAAATAGTCTCTCTCTATGGGAAAC
>CAYUBO010000004.1:0-222 GCA_964443095.1 uncultured Candidatus Peribacteria bacterium
GCACGGATATCGTTACTTGCCACAGTACGTCCACGAAGAGGCGTAGGACCAATGATGAGTGCCTGATGTGCGTTTAAGACTTCTACATGCGCTCCCATCTTCTCAAGCTCGTAGAGGTACGCCATTCTCCCCTCAAAGAGCCTCTCAAATACACGACTCACTCCTTTTGCCTGCGTCATCAAAACTCCCATAGGAGCTTGAAGATCTGTTGGGAAGCCTGGG
>CAYUBO010000004.1:244-19831 GCA_964443095.1 uncultured Candidatus Peribacteria bacterium
TTGTGCGAACCTCTGTTGCCTCAAGAGAAGAAATCTCACCATCAACGAACAGCACCTTTTCATTCGAATCATAATTGACCACTCCACCAAGTCTTTTGATTGCCCCAAGGAAATTAAGCATATGATCTTCTTCTACATTATGTAATCGGATTTTTCCTTTGGTGATGAGTCCTGCAACAACCATTACTCCAACTTCAAGGTAATCCGGAGTCACTGTGTGAGTTACACAGTTGAGATCTTTTTTTCCGTGAACGATGACAGTGTGTGTTCCTACTCCTTCTACTTCTACTCCCATTTCCTTCACAAGTTTTTCAACGTCCTGCACGTGTGGCTCACATGCAGCCATGTCGATTCTTGTTTCTCCGGGAATAAGTGCTGCGGCCAGTATCGCGTTTTCCGTAGCAGTAACCGAAAACTCAGGAAGTATTACGTGGCTTGGCTTGAGTTCTCCCTGAAGATGAAGCACTTCATCTGTACTCATATCCTCTGCACCAAATTGAGTCAGTGCAGAAATGTGTGCGCCGACAGGGCGCTTGCCAAGAACGCATCCACCGGGGTATGACATCTCAACTACTCCAAAGCGCGCGAGCATCGGTCCGAGGAGAACAATTGATCCTCTCAACTTAGAAACTAACTCAGCCGGGATTGGTTTACTTTGTAGATTGTGTGTGCGGATTCGAATTGTTCCTTCCTGGAATGAAGTTTCTGCTCCAAGAAAATCCAAAATCTCAAGCATCAAACGCACATCACTCAAATCCGGAACATTGTGGAGCACAGTTTCACCGCTGCAGAGAACGGAGCCTGCAATCAGTGGGAGCGTTGCATTCTTAGAGCCACTAATCGTGACATCTCCACGCAGCGCAATTCCACCCTGTACTTGATAACGGATATCCATAGCGGGGAGGCATTGTAGCGCAGAATGGGGCTAAATAGTCCATTAATATCCTTAGATGTCACGAGGCATCTCGATGCCGGAGAATCTCCAAAAGGAGAAGAATTACCCCGACTGTGACGCAGCTATCCGCAACATTGAATATGGGAAAACTTCCAATCTGAACAAAATCTGTGACTAATCCATCCGGAATTCGATCGATTATATTGGCAAATCCACCTCCGATAATCAGTCCGAATCCTGTCTGACTTAGCTGATTTTTTGCCGAGCTCCGTGCCAGTAAAAAGACAGCGCAGAGTGCAACCAAGATTAATATCTCCTGCAGACCGGAGGGCAGGTTAATTCCAAATGCTATTCCTGAATTCTGTGAATACTGAAGGCCCGCGAAGGATCCGATAATCGGGATGCGAGCTGATAAAAAGCGGTCTGCTACCTGAGAAGCCAGGATGCTTAAGATCGTACTTACAGCGGCGATAGGCCAGAAAAGTCGCATGGGGCAGAGGAAAAGTGTAATTCTACTATTCAACCTACTTGCGGAAGGTCAGGAAAAGTGTACAATAGATGTAGATTGATTACTAAGTTGACTGCTCCTGATAAAGGAACGGTTGCTTCTTTTTAACCCCAGTTATCATGCGTGCCTCATTCATTGCCGCCATTAACCAGATCTGTTCTGAGAAAAACGTGAAGCCAGATCAAGTGCTCGAAGCAGTTAAGCAAGCAATTGCAACTGCGTATAGGAAAGACTACGGAAACAAGGAACAAGAAATTCGCGTTGACCTCGAAGAGGGGCGCGACATGCCAACGATTCTCCTTGTGAAAGAAGTTGTGGATGATGTTGAGAATGATAACTTCGAGATTTCTATCGCGGAGGCACAGAAAATTAAGCCCGATGCAGATGTTGGTGATGAGATCGCGATTGATGTAACTCCTCCGGGTTACGGTCGCATCGCAGCACAGGCAGCGAAGCAAGTTATCCTTCAGAAGTAGCAAGAAGCAGAGAAGCAGAGTCTGTACGAAATGTTTAAAGACCGTGAAGAAGAACTTCTCACTGCAACTGTTACAAAAGTAGAACCAAACTGGGTGACTCTTGAGATTGAGGGCATGACTGTTAGTCTCCCATGGAGAGAGCAGATCCCCGGTGAGCACTACTACACAGGAAAACGTATTCGCGTATATTTGGATAAAGTTGAGCAGACAGGTAAAGGTCCTCAGCTTCGTATTTCACGAACTCACTCAGGCCTTGTTAAGAAGCTTCTAGAACTTGAGATCCCGGAAGTTAGAAATGGTGATGTGGAGATTAAAGCAATTGCACGTGACCCTGGTTTCAGGAGCAAGGTTGCAGTTGCAAGTAAGGATCCAAGGATAGATCCGATCGGTGCATGTGTAGGACAGAAGGGTGTGCGTATTCAGGCGGTAATGGAAGAGATTAACGGTGAACGTGTAGACATGATCGAATGGAGTGATGATCCAATTAAGTTGATCTCAACAACTCTACAACCAGCTGCTATCTCAGCTGTGATCATTGTTAATGATAAGGAACACTTGGATGAGGAAGGGCACAGGATTAAGAAGCGTGCAGCCGTCTTCGTGGAAGAAGCGCAACGTCCGATGGCTATTGGAAGAAAGGGGCAAAACATTCGTCTTGCTACCGAGCTCACAGGATATGAATTGGACATGTATAACTACGAAGAGCTTCCTGCGTTTAAAGCCAAGCTTGCTGAACTAAAGGGTGAGCCTGTTGATGTGGTAGAGCTCCAGGTGCCAGAAGGGGATGAAGATGAGGGAAGCCCTAAAGAGAAAGAATCCGAGGATAAGGAGCCCGAAGAGGCCAAGGAAGAAGATGCTCCTGTAGAGGAAGAAAAGGCTGAAGAATCAGATGATAAGGAGTCAGAAGATGCAGAAGAGTCAGATGATTCAAAGGATGAGGAATCTGAGGAAAAGGATGATGATGCCGAGGATTCTGATGATGCCGAGGAAGCTGAGGAAGAAGAGGAAAAGAAGGAAGAATCTTAGGATAACGTAGGGTAGTATCGGGGCATGCAGCTTCCACCGATTCCGCTAGTAGTACTGGATACCGAGACGACGGGGTTCATTCCCCGTACAAACCGCGTTATTGAATTTGCTTCAATGCGATGTGAAGGAGGCAAAGTTACTGATACGTATGAACAGTTGATCAGTATTGATACAGATGTGCCACAAACTATTCAAACACTAACGAGGATCAGGCCGGAGCACTTGGAAGATAAACCGAAATTTGAAGATGTGCGCGAAGAAATACTTAAACACATTGGTGATGACGCACTTATCGTGGGGCAGAACATTCCATTTGATATAAAAATGCTCAAAGGTGAGGGGATCGACTTGAGTGATCGTCCATGGATAGACACATCAATGATCGCATCACTTGTCTTCCCGGAATTACACAGTTACTCGCTTGGTTACGTGAGCACGGTTCTTGATCTTAATCATGAGCCAGTCCACCGAGCGCTTGGTGATGTGCAAGCAACTCTCGAGCTACTTTCCAAGTGTTGGGAACGACTCTCGGAACTAACACCCGAGCTTTTCGCGCAGGCTCAGAGAATTATGGAGCGGAGTTCTCCGGGATATAAGATGCTCTTTGGAGCTCTTCCTGAAGCCAGTTCGCAGCGCCACCCGAAGTGGCTTTCCATGCCTCCAGATGTAACTGGAGCAAGTGATTCAAGCTCTCAGTTCCCTATTCCAAATCCAGAGAAGCCTACGGTCCAACTCGTTGAAGAATCTCCAACAACCGAATTTCTACAGCAAGTTTTGAATCACTGTTCGTCTGATGAGTCTACCGTGCACTGGCTTGCAGTAAAAAATCTAAGTGCGACCATGAGAGTGCTTAACTTACCGAAGAACGTACGAGTGATTTACCCGCCGTTCCTACTGCTTGATGAGGAAGCCGGTGAGAACCTACTTGCACAGGAAGAATTCACTGAAGACGAAGCGACTCTCGCACTTAAACTTCTGTGGTACGCACCGACTAATTCTGATGAACTTCCAATTCATGGTGATGAGAAGGCAGTTTGGAATGGAAAGCTTGCATGCACAGAACAAAGCCCAGCATACGTTGATCAATTCAATGACCTACCATCTGTTGTTTTACTTGATCATAGACAGCTCCTAGCTTTTCTTGATGACCCTGAGCACAAGGGGCATGGAGCATTTACTCCGGATGCACACATAATTATTGATAACGCATCAATGCTGGAAGACACAGCAACCAAGGCATACGGCTGCTACACGTCGATTGATGATATTCGTGCTGCGTCACAGGGGAGTGATCTGCTCACCAAGTTTACCGATGTACTCCAATTGTGGATTGAGAAGGTGCGCCAGTTCCAAGATGTTCGGTATCTCACAACACCGGATCTGACCACGTCTGAAACAAAAGGTCTGTTGGAACTTCTTGAAGAAGTCCTCAAAACAAAAATTAGTCCACAAATGCAAAAGCAATTTTCTGGCCTGCAAGAGATATTGTCTGAGGATAAATTGAAGGATCGAATAGTATTTACTGAACAGCGAGCAAACGGATCTCAGTTTCTTCAATCTGCTCCGGAACATGTAGGTGTTCTTCTTAAAGAGAAGCTATATGACCAATACTCTGTTTCTTTGATGATTCCTCCTTCAGGAGGCGAAACTCTTTCTGAGGTACTCCCTGCAGGAGTAAAAACCAATAACCTTTCAGCTGAGTTTAATGGAATACCACTCACGTTCCCTGAAGATACAACTCTAGACTCCATCATGCGAAACCCACCTGAAGGGAAAACTGCAATTCTTGTGGGAAGCAGGAGAACAATTGAAGATGCATTTAATAAATACACTGAGCTACTTGAAGAAAATAATGTGACTCTAATATGCCAAAACCTGAGCGGAGGGCGTGGCAGAATGCAGGCAGAATTCACAGCAGCAGAGGGGAAGACCCTTTGGCTAATCACCCCATGGCTATTTGAAAGCCTGGAACTTCCAAGCTCTATGATTGATCATCTGATTTTGCACACGCTTCCTTTTGATCATCCATCTCATCCAATATTCAGCAGAAGAGCTGAACACTTTAGAGATCCGTTTAATGATTACTCACTTCCACGTCTTGAGCATAGACTGTTCAGATTACTTCGATCATTTTACCGATATAGAGCACCTGGTGGAGATGTGATGATTATTGATGAACGCCTAAGAACAAAGAGATACGGAAAAAGAATCTCTAACTACCTCGAACAATTTGCAGGAGAAGAAGATGCCGACAAAAAAGAGGAGGGGCAATTGAAAATGTTCTAACAAAATTACGGACGCTTCACTCCTTCGGGGATATTGCACGTCACACCTTTATCCTCACCCCAGTCCAAGCAGCCGGGAAGCTTTGAGCACTGTGTTGCCCGGTCATTTGAATAGTAAATGTACTTACGCAGCTGCTCTTTGCATTGTGGTTTGCAAGCATGAGGGTCAATCATTCCTCCATGGAATGGGTAATCAACGAAAATGGGTTTACCTTTGCATGTTGAATTTTTGGGAGGTTCTCCCAGAGGCTCAACTTTTGATTCCCAGAAAAATGCATAGAACACTAAGACCAAAAGGATTACTGCAAAAAATAATCCAACTGTTCTGTCCGGTGTTATGCTTGGAAATCTCATGGGAGGAGAATACTACACAAAAAGAAACTAGTCTGCACCTCTTCGTGCAAGAACTGTAAATATGGTTCGCCATAGGATCCAAAGATCCAAAAACACTGACCATTCTTCAATGTATTTCAAATCCAGGCGCACCTCTTCATCAAACTGAAGATTGGATCTTCCTGAAACTTGCGAAAGCCCTGTCATGCCTGGTTTTACAGCAAATACTCGTCTTTGCTCAGGGCTGTATTTATCGACTTCAGCAGGTAAGTGCGGTCTTGGTCCCACAAGAGACATGCTCCCGATGAAGACATTGAATAGCTGTGGCATCTCATCAAAAGTCCATCTCCGAAGGAATTTTCCAAATGGAGTGACGCGTGGATCATCCTTAATCTTAAAAAGTGGACCATCTTTTCTATGGCTCTTGGTCTGCAAATATTTTTTCTGATTATCCGCATCTCTAACCATTGTTCGGAACTTAAGCATTGTGATTCTCTTTCGTCCCTGATCTCCAACTCTCCTTGAAAGATAAAATATTGGCCACCCGTCATGGAAGAGTATGGCAATAGCAATAATTAAAAAGATAGGTGAAAGCAGGATTATTGACACTCCACTAATTAGCAGGTCAACCAGACGCTTGAAAACCTTTCCCCATCCATCGAGAGGAGTAGGCATAAACTGCACCATTGGAACAAGGCCAAGCTTCTCTATATGTAGCATGTGCGGGACATCAGCAAGAACTGGCGGAAGAAACGCATACTGCAAATGCTGGCTACGGCAGTAATTGATTAGAGTGCTTGTATCTTCTTCACTGGGATTCGGATCTGTCTGCAAGACAAGATCAACATGTTTTCTGCTGATAATTTTCTTGAGAGATGTGAAATCGGAATAATGCCCTAAGTAGTTATAACGATGATCATGTTCCAGTGGCCTCTTTGCGCTCTTTACAAGTTCTTTCTTTCCGATGGATACAACCTGATGCACTCCGTATCCCAAGCGAAGAAATGATCTTTGTAGTATTGCAATTGATGCTCGTCCAAAAGCTGCAAACAGTACGATAAAGAATGCGCCGTGCACAAGAAGTACACGCGAGTAGAAGAGTTGCTTCTTCACAAGAAAGAACCATCCGATTACAACCACAAGCCACAAGAATGACATGATTATAATTCGTCCAAATTCATTCCATGCGCTCCAGGTAGATCGCAATACATATAATCTAAGGAACGCTGCGATTATGATAATTGCTACTGCACTTGGCAGCACAAACATGGAAGAGTAGTAATCCAGCTCTGGAAGAGTCGTTGCAGTCTCAAGAAGTTGAATACCTGGAATCAAATCCATATTTGCTTCACGCAAACGATAGCTAAGTAGCAATGCAGCAAAAGTAGCGAGTACATCTGTTGGGACTCGTACAACACCGAAGAGTGCTTCAGACTTCTTCATAGGGGACAGTGTACAATGGCTTCCCATTTCTATGATACTGACTCCCAAAAAAGCACTGGGAAACTGTAAAAGAGGCTTTCAGGGGCTCTTGCATGCCCTCAAAGAACCTCTGCCTAAATACGGGGAGAATGAGAATAGGATTATTATCGGCAGATCTGTTCAGAATCGTCCTATTTACTGTACTCATTTTGGAAATGGAAATTGTCATGTACTTTTTGCCAGCGCCATCCACGGCAATGAGGTAGGAACCATAAAGCTCGCACACCATCTGATCCAATGGCTAAAAAATCGATCATTCCAGAATCTCACAATATCTGTAATTCCATGTTTAAATCCGGATGGGTATGCACTTGCGAAATGTAGACCCCAGTTTTTTCAAGGAGGAATCATGGGGCGCCTGAATGGAAATGGAGTTGATCTAAACAGAAATTTTCCGACAGCATCTTTCAAGCAGAATGCTTCCCGTAACTTCGGCAAAGAGTACTTGGAGACTGCACATGTTAATGCGGGGAAGCATGGAGGTAGCGAACCTGAGACTAAAGCTCTTACATCCTATGTTTTAGATAATGACATCAGTTTTGTGTGCATGTTACACAGCCGTGGTAATGATGTGATGAGTGGATATGATGATCTCTCCGGTGCAATCGCAAAGCTCTACGCCGATGCGACAGTAAGTCGTTTACTTCCTTCTGATCACTGGAGGCAACTTTCACAAACCGGAATTTGCGCAGAGTGGTGCAATGAAAATCAGATAGCAACAATTGAAGTAGAAACTCCATATCGATGGGGGTCAGATTGGGAAAGGCAAAGAAAAGGAATTGAAGTGATGCTGAACTATTTAGAAGCACAATGAAATGGAGCCACCTCCGGGATTCGAACCCGGGACCTACCGCTTACAAGGCGGTTGCTCTGACCAACTGAGCTAAGGTGGCATTCTGAGCTTTTAGCTTATAGCTGATAGCTGAAAGCTGAAAGCTTGTCCGGAGAAGAATACCAAATCCTTGCCCATTTACCACCAAATATGTCATAATAAGGGTCCTGTTCTTTGTGATGATCGCCCCCGGCTTCGCGCCGAGGGAGGAACGTCCGGGCACCATTCGGCTTCGCTCATGGCGAGCCACGGAACGCTATGCGGGTAACACCCGTCGTCATGTCAGATATAAGGTAAAGGCATGATAGGACCAGTGCCACAGAGACGAGCCCCATTACGGGGAGTGAAACGCCTCGGAAACAACCGAGGACCCCCCACCAATCGTGGAGCGTTGGTAAACTCATGGTGGTGTAAGGAGGGTTTGGGTTTCTGGAAATTGTGATGGTTCCGTCACACCAGTAACTCCTCCGCACCGAGGTTGCTCAGCAATGACAACCCCAGATAGATGATCATCCCAGACAAAACCCGGCGTATACAAAGGACAGGATAAAGAAGAGAGTCATTAGGCTCTCTTTTTTCTTTTTTTCTTGGAAACCTTACGCGGGAGAGAAACAACAAATACCGTTCCCTTGTCTTCCTTGCTTTGAAATGTGATTTTGCCTCCGAGATTTTCAATAATCATTTTTGAAATATAGAGTCCTAATCCATTCCCATCTGTATCCAGCTTCTGCACATTATTTGCACGGAACAGTTTCTGAAACACGCGATTTTGTTCGTCCTTTGGGATACCTATGCCTGTGTCTTGTACCCAAATTTCCGCTTTGCCATCACTTTTCTTTAGTTCAATGCTTACAGATCCTCCCGATTTTGTGTATTTAACAGCATTTGTAGCCAGATTCTTGCAGACAATATGCAGTAGGACTGAGTCACTATTCACAATAATATTTTCTTTCGGAATATGCTTTGTGCATCGTAATTTTCTACCCTCTGCCTCTTTGCACATCTCTTCTCCCATATCTCTTACCAAATTATTCAATACAACTTCTTCCTTGGCCGGAGTGAATTTGCCCCCTTCCAAATGAGCAGTCCTAAGAAGTGCATCAACCAAGTTCACCATTCGGGATGAAGACTTGCTCATTTCTTTAATATATTGACGCTGTTCCTTTGTAAGAGATTTCAATCCATCTTGTTCAAGTAATTCTATATACCACTGCAAAGCGGAAAGCGGCGTGCGAAGCTGGTGAGAAGCAAGTGCGATAAATTCTGATTTTATGATGTCTACGCGCCTCTCCTCTGTCATATCCTGAAAGACTAATACGCATCCCAACAATTTCTTACCCTGAAGCAGTGGTGTGATACTAAGAATTAAAGGAATCATTTCTCCGTTCTGCAGCCTTATACTGAACTTACTTTCCGGATTCGATGATATTGTAATGCGTTTGCTCAAGCAGTTTTTCACAGGATGTACCTTCCCCGTTAACTGAACATCATGACGATAAATATCTAAATTTTCGATCGCAGATTTATCAATGCAACTCTTCTCTCTATGTTTTAGCAAATTCAGTGCAGAGGGATTTGCGTCAGTAATAATTCCTTCTTTGTCAGTTACATTGACTCCCTGAGGAACGCTCTGAAGAATTGTACGGTCCTTCGCATACTCTGCTTTTAGTTTTTTTGTTCTGTCAGCAACTTCCTCTTCAAGGCGGTCATACGTTTTCTTCAATCGTCCTGCAAGATCTGCTGCAACGTGATCTAGCACTTCTATTTCATCGCCTGTCTTGATTGTCTTACGGAATGTCCAGTGACCTGGTTGGAGTTTTTGCATCTTTCTGGATAGATGTAGCAACGGTTTTGTAAGCTGCTCTGCAAGTATCAGTGATGCAGCCGCAAAGAACACGAGTAAGAGTAATCCAACAAGCGCAAATGACTTAAGCAGGAATAACATTCCGTACATTGCTTCCTCTTTGTCTATCTGCACAATAAGTCCCCATCCAAAAGAGGGAATAATATGATAAGAAGCGAAGACTTCGTTACCAAGATGTCCAATCGTTTTGTGTGTATCACTTTTTCCCAGCATCACATTATGGATCGGTGAGTTCGTATCTTCATCTACTGGATTATTTTTCCCGATGAGGTGAATTCCGTCTTCTCCGCGAGTAACGAGAATAACTTCTCCGGTTTCTCCTAGTGAAGATGCATCGTTAATTACAGGCATGACCTCTTTCGCTGAGTGTTGAACCGCAAGTACTCCGATTCTGTTCCCTGCCCAATCTCTTACCGGTGTAGACACTACAAATCCTTCCCATCCAGCAAGTGTAACAATAGGTTTAGTAACTGTCTTTTCTGACTGAACAATGAATCTCTTATTGATTGTCCCGGATATACTTCGGGTATATCCATGCACATCCATTACTGCCACTCCTTCAACTGATGAATCCTGAGGCTGTAATGTTTTGTAAATTGATCGTGACTGATTTGCATCATTGATGTTGTGAATAGGAGATGCGAGCAGCGCTGTTGATTCACGATGTCCTTGTACAATATTTTCAATGTAGTCTTTCTTTGCTGTAACAAGTGTTGAAAGCTGTGCGAGAATTCGATTCTCAAAGAAAACATTCGCAATCAGATACGTACACGCAGCAAGGGTTGCAATTGTGCATAAGATGATCACAACTGATTGCACAGCCGCTCTCTCCTGAATGGAGTGTTTCACTTTTGGAACCACGGTTTTGTCTTGTTTATTTCTTGGCATGAAGATGTATGAATCTATTAATTATACCATAATTTTGCACTCTAGGGTACATTTGATACAAAAATCCCCCCGTGATTGCGAGGGGATTTTGATTGCCACTTTTTAGCTTTAACTAGCGAGTAACGCTAATATCCGCTGTCTGCTCACCAGTTGCAGACACTGTCACCCTATTATCAGATCCTTCCTGGATGTTATATCCAGCATCATTGCCGGAAGCATTCGTTGGATCTGCTGGAATGCTCACAACATAAGATCCTGTGAGAGCACTCAAGTTACATCCATCCGTTACACCTGTGCAGTCATTGCTAGTACAAATGTTACGATCTGTTGTATCGATACAAGTTGGTAGATTACCGTTATTGTCGATCGCATACTGGTAAACAGCATTTAGGATGGTATTGACGTCACTTCGACGCTGTGCGTCTCGTGCGTCGGCAAGCTGCTTGGTTGGGTTAATGGCAACGATAACAATCGAGGCCAAAATTGCGATAATCCCAATAACCAGCAGAAGCTCAATTAGAGTGAAACCTTTGCGCATGGGGGAAAGGGGGAATTGAAAGAAAAGGATTACAAAGAGCAGTATACATACATAAAAAAAACTATAAAACACTCCCGCCCAAGTGGACAGGAGTGTTTAATTTCAAATCTTTATCAGCGAGTTACGCTAATAGTAGCCGATTGCTCAGCCTGAGGAGCAGAGACTGTTACACGTCCATCCGAATTTCTCGAGATCTCATATCCTGTGTAACCGGATCCGCTGGCCTGAGATGGATCAGCAGGCATAGCTACAATGTACGATCCTGTGAGCCCCTGAAGCTGGGTCGCTCCGGTGCAGTTTCCTGATCCGGGATCTGTTTTACAAACTGCCTGAGTAACACCTGTTGCAGGCATATCGCTTGGTAGCGATCCATTGTTATCAATCGCATACTGATAAACAGCGTTGAGAACTGTGTTCACATCGCTGCGCCTTTGCGCGTTACGTGCATCGGCAAGCTGCTTGGTTGGGTTAATGGCAACGATAACAATCGAGGCCAAAATTGCGATAATCCCAATAACCAGCAGAAGCTCAATTAGAGTGAAACCTTTGCGCATGGGAAGAGAGGGAAAGAAAAAGAAATTGGAACCGTTAAGTTCAGGTTTAAAAAAAGTATACAAACCCAAACTCACACAACATCTTGACAATGTGCTCCTATTCGATCGTGCTACCCACAAGGAAGCGTTGCAGATGCACTTTGACAGGTATCTGTCTCACAAATTTCCCACGAATAAGTTTCTCCAATACAAGAGGGTGCATTGCATCCACATGATCCTCCATCAAGAGCATCATCGGGGAAAAGTGATATGAGTGCCTCGAATGTCCTGGAAAAGATCACGCCGGTTTGTGTAAATGGCATATTGCGCGAAACAGTAAATTCAAGCCATACACTCTGTCTATCGCTCGTTGCGGAAGTATTTGCAACACGTAAATCCAATACCGAAACTTTATTCGAGCTTAGTTCAGTGATTGTTTCACGCTGCGCAATCATCATCGCTCCGCTCTGGAGAGCAAAAATGGTGGGGTTTGCTCCTTCGTTCGCCATCTGCAATGCAAGGATTGTTCCTGAGGATTGAAGAGCAGGATCTAGTATTCGTTCAGCTTTACGTATACGTCTCGACATTGCCTGAAGAAGTTGCACACCCCCCTGTTCAACAGTTGATTCAATGCTCTGCCTGACCCGTTGCTCATTTGAAAGAAGCATCATGCTTAGAACGGCGACTGAGCAGATCATGAATATGCCAAGAAATAGGATAAGCTCTATAAATGTTAAGCCGGATCGGTTACGAAAGATTCTCATAGATAACTGCAGGCAGTAATGATTGAAACTTCCTCCCACGAGTACACACTAATGCTCGGGAGAACTCTCTCCACAATAATCTGAAGACGTCGCGTTGCATTTTTAGAAGTGCCTTCTGTGCAGATTGTTCTGTTGTTATTTCCGGATCCACCGATTACGAGAATGTCACATGTGCCCTCTTCAAATGTGAGTGATTCATTTCCTGTGTACTCAATGTCATCAAAAATATTATTAAGAGCCCGTTCTGCACATGTCTGAGCAAACGCAAATGCTTGGCTTGATTTCTCCAGAGATTGACCTGTCTGCAAAGATGCAATCCCAAGGATTAAGAATGATCCAACCACTGCCGTTGCAACAGCTCCCAGAACGAGAACGCTGAGAAGAAATACATAACCTGATTGTTGGTGATTAAGATTGATCATCCGGGAGATAGAATAAGAAATGCGGTATTGGTTACAAAGAAAATACGATCCCGCTGAATATCATAATTTAATCCTCGTCCATCTCCTGTTTCAGTATTATAAAAGCCGACATTCGGCGGCTGTCCTCCAACAAACAGTGATAGTGAAACAACAAGTAGTTCCGCGTTATCAAAATCAGATGCAATGAATGCATACATTCCGGATGGATCTGCATCAATATCTCTAGCGCTATCTCCCATCTCGTAATACCACGGACCGGGAGGAGGAGAAGGCACAGCACTGTCTGCTATATCGAAGAGAACGAGTTCTTCAATCACAGCTCCATTGCTTCTGCCCAAAATAGCTGATGTTCCAAACGCAGCAATTGCCTGAGTGTCCTGCACGTCTGTTAAGTTGTACCCATTCCCAGGAGCAGCCTGCAGGTCTGCAGGATCAAAGACGTCCACAACTCTAAGCTCAAGAGTATCGCTTGTTGTACCAAGATACGCATAGCCGTTATGCAGGCTTATACTGAGATATCCTCCGGACATATCCTCGTTGAATGAATCCTGAAAAGTTACTGCACCAAGATCTGAAACATCATACGTATAGAGTTCATCTTCCGATGCACTTTCAGCTGCTGCGATATACAACGTATCGTTAAATACTGTTAGATCTCGTGCCAGCCCTGAGCCGGGAAGATTAATTGATGTTACGAGATCATCTGCTGATAGTGATGATGGTGATGAGATGTCATAAACCTGAACTTCACTACTCTCGTCACTGGTTGCAATAAAAAGGGATCCACTTGAGACAGCAAGGCCGTACCCTGCGCTGCCGAGATCGAATCCTATTGCGACTCTCTGGGGAAGTGCAAGATTTGAAATATCAAAAACGTACAGTCCTGCGCCACCATCGGATATTTCACTCGTAACGAATGCATAGTCTCCTCTGGTAACAACTTTCTTAAAAAGAGGAGTGCCCGCATCAATGTAACATCCCTGAAGTGAAACTGATGCCCAGTTACCAATTTCATTCACCCTTCTCCAGTTTGTTAGCTCCGTACGGATGACGACACTTCCGGATCTTGTTTGTCCGAAATTCCACGAAGCTCGTGCAACTGCCTCAAACTGATTCTCGCTCTGTTCTGTAAGAGTGATTGCAACTTGATATCCATCAGATGTTTCTGTGGGCGTTTCTGTAAGTCCCATGCGTCCACCGCTCAACTCAAAACCATACGTTCCGTTTGTAAGCGAATCAAAATCCTGGTCACGAACTGATCGGACAGTTTCCAGTGCCTCGTCTGCAAGATACACACCTCTCATGCGATCTCCGCTTCCTAGAGTGCTTTCTTGGCTTGCAAGCATCGTTACTCCAATGATCCCTGCAAAGACTGCAAAGACTGCAACACCTACGAGAACATCAAGCAGAAGGAATCCGTCTCTGTTTTTTGCGCGAATGATGGAGAGGAAGCATCTCAACTCCATGCATGGTAGAAGGGCTTAGAACCATTTCACAATCTTCAATAGTTGCCTAGAGCATCCATATTGACGTGCTGTACGCGTATAGAATGGGAATAAGCTGCGCATTTGGCGTTGTAACCTTGGGAATTGCCCGAATCGATATGCCCGCTTGCCCTCTGCAACATCAACCAGCTGCTCACAGCTACATCCACGCGTGTCTGTGAGCGTAAATCCTCCGACCTTCTTGCGAGGTCCTTTGCGGAAAATAAAGTTATCGTGAGTGAGAGCAAATCTCCTGAATAGCATGAATTCCGTTGGAATCGGCTCCGGCATGTACGTGTTCGGACATAGGTCCACTGAATTCACAATCGTGTCACCATCGCTATCCTCCTCACAAGGCCCTTCAAGGTCTCCGTGTGCACGGTGTGCAGGCCATGCTGAAGATCCAATCTCAAGTGTATGTGGGTTCAATTTGTTCCCCGGAGGATAGTGACAGATTGTCTTCTTCTCTTCTTGTTCACTCTCATCTCCTCCAGAAGTAGGCCCGGTTATTGTTTTTGGTCCACTACATATATTTCCATTATTCCCATGACAAATCTTTATACTTTCCCCAACTGACAGAGGGGAGCCAAACCTATTCATATCAGTAGTGGCTACCTGATTGCGCCCCTGTCTACAAATGAAGTTGATACGTTGGTTAAACTTACGCCACCATGTAGTTGGCTTTGTATAAATATGTGCACACGTTGCAAAATTCTTTGAATATGTAATTGAGATCGTTTCACCATCAATTGATGCTGAATGAAGAATTATCCGTGGATCACCACCTTCCCAATCGTCGTCGTCTGCATCGTCGTCGTCATCGTCATCATCATCGATACTTCCGCAGATGCCCGCGCTCTCAGGCCGCTCAATATCCATCAGAATGACTGCATCCTGGAAGTCTGAGTTGCTATCCATATCCTGAAGTTCGATGAGAGCAATTGCCTGCTTCTGACTGATCACCATCTTTCCGTTCTGAATTTTGGTTCGTAAGAAACGCTTGAGACGCATGTGATTACTGAATGGATTCGTACCAGGAGCGTTGTTTCCTCTCCGTAGCACCTTCATGCGATTTGATCTATCTGTAGATGTTACAACCTTCCTGAATAGCCACGAACGACGGCCTTCTGCTTTCAGTGCAATTTGGCTTCCTGCAGGAACATCTTCTAGGGTTTCAGATTCGTTCCCATCAATATCTCTCAGTCCAAAGAGTGACTGCCACGTTCCTCCGCCATTCGTCGAGACACTCATGTGCACTTTTATTTCCGGTCCACTTCCTCCGTACCGAGAATGTGATCCTAGGGCACGGAATGTTACATCTGCTTTCTCATTAATAGTGATCTTTCCATTACTGATGCTGTACGACGCAGCGCACGGATCTGGCTCGTCATCATCGTCATCGGAGTCATCGTCGTCGTCGTCATCGTCATCGTCGTCGTCATCATCATCGTCGTCGTCATCATCATCGTCGTCGTCATCGTCGTCAGACCCAACCGGTGCGTCCCCCCAGTGAATGAAGATTGCATCATCGGCAACTGTTACACGTGCTTGATAGAAGACAGACCCACTGTCAGTGGCAAGAACAACTTCATCGCCACCGGGTCCATCGTTCACAATTCCATTATATGGATTCTCTGTCTTATTCTGCCCTGTATCATTAACTATCGCAGAGATACTTGCTCCATCAAATTCAACACGAGCATCAACAATCTCTTTGCCCTGACCAGAGTTGTGCGATCCATGCAAGAGAAGGCGAATTATTCTTCCGGCTTTTCGTTCAACTGCGAAGCCTTCCACATCTTCCACCAAGCCATCATCTGTTGAATCAGCTGTTCCTTCAGTTAAAGGAATCCATTGTCCATTGCTATATGGGATAGCTTTCGTACCAACGTATGTCTTTGTATCACTATCACCAGTTCCTGTGTTTTCCTGCCTTTCAAAAGTGACTTTAAATCTCTTGTCAGTGCTCCCGGCACATGTCCCCGCTCTTTGTGCAAACTGCATGAGAACGACCGCATCCTGGAAGTCTGATGATGCAGTTCGAAGTGATCCAAGCTCTCCAAGGAGCACTGCATCGTATTCTCCAATACTGATATTTCCATCATCACCAATGATCTCCTGAAGGAAGGATGTGAGCGCATCTTGATTATCGAACGGCTCGTACTCGGGAGGAGTATCACCATTACGCAGAACTTCTATGTGACCGGATCCATCGTTACTCTTATACGTTCGATTGAAAATCCAACCATATCTTCCGTTGTACTTCAAAAGAACCTGTGCCCCTGATGGGACATTGCTAATGACTTGTTCCTCTCCACCATCAATGTCCTGTCCGCTAAATAGACTCTGCCAAGTTGTACCTCCGTCCAAGCTTGCGCTTACTTTTACCTGGATCTCCGGTCCACCGGCACCATAAGTAATCTGACTTCCCAAAGCTCTGAATGTGATATCCACAGTGCCTGTTGTTTCTATTGTTCCATCTGAGCTTACAGAGAACCGGTCTTTGCAAGGAGGTTCGTCGACGTCTCCATCACCATCTCCGTCTCCGTCTCCGTCACCATCACCACTGCCACCTCCACCAACAGAACTGCTACTTGAAGTAGTTCCTGCATCACTTGAACTTGTTCCTCCTCCATCGCCATCGCCGTCACTATCGCCGTCTCCATCTCCGTCGCTATCTCCATCACCATCGCCATCACCTCCTTTCTCACCACGCAAGCTCATAGTTCCATCAGCATTAATGGTAATTATTACGCGATCTCCATTAATTGCCTCGAGAATGATGTCTCCTGTTTCACTAGGAAATCCATCAACACGCGAGAAAACAACTTCTTCTACTCCGGATACATCAATTGTATGAGGAACCGGGAAGATCTCATCAAATTCAGGATTGCGGATGGCATAAGCATCTCCCAGGAAGATTGTTCCTACATGCACATAGAATCCCCATGCGCCGTCTTGTTCTCCTGACTGAGAAAGAACTTGTGATCGGTGTAGTCCCTGTACGGTTTGCTCAGCAACAACCTGAAGGTCATTATTTATTTGATAATCCCTCAGGAGTGGGACTGAGATTCCTGCAGTAACTGCAACAATGCCGAGGGCTATAAGAACTTCAATTGAAGTGAAAGCTCTTCGTAGCCTGATTGGTGTGATAGTTTTCATACGCCTTATGAGTAAAGAATAACATTAATCGGATGGTGGATCGTCTTGATCCCAGTAAATAAGAATGGCATCACCTGCATTGGTGACACGAGTTTGAAATAAAACAGAACGGTTATTTCCTGCAACAGTTACCTCATCTCCTCCAACCCCATCATTCACATTTTCATCAAAAGGATTTTCTGTCTCATGATCACCATAATCATTCTTAATGTTAGAAATGGTTCCCCCATCAAATATAACTCTCACATCAATTATTTCCTTACCCCCGTGTGGCAGCTCACCATGTGCAAGTACCCGCAGGTAATCATCATCTCGTTCAACTGCTATTCCCGGAGAGAAATACTTGATCCCATCATCATCAATCTCTTCATCACCATCTGTAAGTGGAATCCATTGATTTTCGAGATAGATAACCCCTTCTTCTCCAACGTACACTTCATTTGTCGCATTTCCTGATCCCTGGTTTTTTATTCGATCAAATACAAGCTTGATGCGAACAGGTGCAAGTGGTGGAACAGGAACAGGAATTCCGCTGACAGGAATCACTCTCTGATCTCCGTTCATTGCTTCTAGGATAATGTCTCCTGTGACACTTGGAACCCCATCTAGAGGGGAAAACGCAACTTCCTGAATACCGATAACGGTGATCGTTGGCGGTAGATGGAAGAGTTCATCGTGATCAGGATTGCGACCTTCATAACTTGATCCACGGAATAGGATTCCATCTGGAACGGATACTCCCCACTGTGCGGCATGTTCACCTGCTTGCGAAAGAATCAGTGCTCGCCTTAACGCTTGCTCTGTTTGTTCCTGTGCAATATCAAGATCTGAACGGATCAGATATTGACGGTAAACAGGAACTGAGAGTGCTGCCATAACAACAATAATCGACGCAACGATCAGCACTTCCATAGCAGTGAATGATTTTCTTAAGTGCCAAAGGTGGGAAAGTTTTTCAACCATAAGCTAACGTCCAACACTGGAAACAACTCCATAAATTGGCATGATGATTGCTAGCGCAACTCCACCGACCAATCCTCCGATTAGAAGTAAAAGCATTGGTTCCAAAACAGTTGGAAGCTTCTCCGCCGCTTCTTCCGCCTTCGCTTCATAGATCTGTGAAATCTTGATAAGCGTGTCACTTAATGCACCTGACTGTTCTCCTGTAATCACAAGCTGCTGAACGGATATTGGTAGTAGCCTTTTTGTTGCGCCAATTTCATCAAAACACTTTCCGAATGAATCACCCTGAGTAACTCGATCCAGAAGTTTTTCATAAAACTTCTTGTATGCAACTACGTTTGTTACTTCCGCCAATGAGCTAAGTGCCTCAGTAAGAGGAACACCTGCCCGTAGCAATCCTCCAAGGATGATTCCAAATCGTGCAACTGTCGCGCTCTTTGCAAGTGTTCCGATCCCGGGAATGCGGAAGGTCACCCACTGTGTAACGGCACGAAAACCTGTGAATTTCGCGAGGAACCAAAGAGCAAGCAATCCTGAGAAAGATCCGATTGCTGTTTCCTTTCCGTAACTTGTGAAGAATTCGGTTATTTTAATTACGATGCGCGTTGCAAGAGGGAGATCGGCATTTAGTGCAAGCAGTACACCGATCAGATTTGGAAGCACAAAGATTCCCAATCCCATGATAATAATAAACATGAGAACAAGAACGATTGCGGGATAAATCATTGCCATCTTCACTTTTTGCTTCAGTGCACGATCTTTCTCCAGTTGCTCTGCAAGATAATCCATATTGCGCGCAAGGTTTCCAGCTTCTTCTCCTACACGTACCAATGCAATCTCGTACGGCGTGAAAAGATACTGCGCTTTCATTGCTCTCCAGAGAGGACTTCCACTCTCAACATCAGCAAGTATTTTCTGGATTACCTTACGCATAGTCCGATGACGAACCTCTTTCTGTAACGTTGATAATGTATCCACTACAGGAAGGCCTGCATTCAGCATTGTTCCCATGCTTTGAATGAATGCAACCCGCATCTTCCCCATCCCAACGTAGTTAACTGTTGTGAGTATTTCTTTAATCTTACTTTCTTTTTCTTCTCCGGAGTCAAGTTCTCCACTAAGTGCCTCTTTG
>CAYUBO010000005.1:0-19758 GCA_964443095.1 uncultured Candidatus Peribacteria bacterium
TTTCAAAATTGCCACTGAAGTCAAAGAACTCTCGTGCGCTTTTAGTCAATTCAGGGTCGCTAGCTCCTGATTTTCTCAGAACATTTTGCTCCATATTTCTGTTTGCCTCTGCATTTGCTTTTAGATCATCAAACTCTTCCTTATTTTCACTTTTAATTCTCTTGAACGATTCCTTAGCATCTTCAAACACTTCCAAATGATCATTTGGATTAATGTACTGCCAGTGAAACCATTCTTCTTGATCAACCACTCTTCCCGTGACATCTGTTAGATGAGACTTCTTTCCGAGGTCAAGCATCTGAGTAAGTCCTGCAGGCGAGTAAGCGTACAACACAGGCCTACCTTCAAAAGTTCCACGCTTGTAAAGAAAAGAATCACCAACTGCATCTGCAATTCCATTTGTATTCAGAAGCCCCCATTCTGTACTCGCATCCATATATTTTTCTATCTCTCTCTTTAAGAGCTCTTGTTTTCGAAGACCGTGTAAATCTTTGATTTCATTCTTTTCCAGTTCATCAATTGCTGCAACACCACTGAGCTCAGGAAACTCCGCATCTACTCTTTTAGAGATCCCTTCAGCTTCAGCAAGTGTCTCTCGATGTACTTTCTTTGCACCCTCTGTTTTTCCATCCTTAGGTGATCTACCGGGAGAAACTCTTTGCTGATCTGCACTTTCTCCGGATTTTTCGTTCGAATCCGGCCCATCTAGAATTGGCTGTAGCTTTGGCAGTTGAACCATATTTATATTTGTTAATTTTCAAGTAAGATTATACCACCTTTGTAAGTTTTCCTCAACTCTCTAATTCTGGCCCCATTTGCCAAGTGGGTCCCTGCATTTGCATCTTGTTAAAGATATTAGGAGAACAACTGCTATAGGAATTATTTGTAGTACTCCACGTGCTGTTCCAGTCTGATTGATTGCCAACTCAGAAAGATCAGTAAACAGGTAGAGCCCCATCTGTATTGCAAAAGCTAATATGAAGAACAACGAATAAATAATAATATCTGATCTTAATAATTTTTTGTAAGAAGCTGCCAAAAGAACAATGAGTACTGGCAGCAGCAGAATCCAGTTGCCCTCAAAGAAAAGAGAAATCCAAAGTGCTTTAAGGGCACCAGGTTGCCATCCAAATCTGTAGCTTCCTACTGAAGCTGCATTTGCAAACACAAGACCATTCATTGTCTTAAACACAACCCACGGAACAAGTACTGCAAGAAACAACGACGCATACCAGATAATGTCTCTTACGTTTGAGCGCTTAAGGCACCAGGCAACAGCTAAGAGTAATGCGACTACAGGCAAATAAATTAGAAGTGCTTCATTTTTTGTAAATAAAAGTAGAGCAACTGAAATCGCACCGATTCTATGCCAGGAGCAGCGCTGATTTTCATCTGACGATTGAACTGCGAATGCTAGCGCACTTATGGCTATCAACAGATGATTGGAAAGATGAAGATCTCCATAAGGAACAGCTGAATGCACTGTATAAAGCGGAAGACTTGAAAGAACATACACTCCTGCTGCAGCCCACCAAAAAGATGTCATCCTTCTGAGGACAAAGAAAATGAGGATGAGTCCGCACACATACCACACTAGATGAACACTGTTGACAAGACCTTCATCCCACTCACCCGAGAGCGACGCGAGCCAAGTTTTTGTCATTGGTATTGTGGGAGGATACGCACTAAATCTGTTTACTTCCTTATCACTTTTATAGACTTCAAGCTGCAAGCGCTCTTGAGTTAGGAATACTTTCCCTCTCAGGTTCCAGTTGTTAAACGAATCATCGCTGTAAATCGGTGAGGTAATTGCTGTAAATCCGCAGGCAAATATTTTGATAACAATCCAAACACTTAACACCACTACAACTATTCTCCCCCACCCCGATAGCTTTACTACAGGTGATCGGGGTATCTCGTTTTTGGCTACTACTAGCCGTTTTCTTAATACCAACAACACCACTAGCACAACAACTTGAACACTGACATACCCCACCACATTCAACTTAATTATCCCAATTGTATGCACCAGAAACACCAGATACATCACAAGTGTGTTTCCTAAAACAAAACCTATTACACACCGTTCGCATCGCTGCAATACCAGATAGTTTCTCTCCAGCAATAATAAGACACTATGCCCGCACAGTGCAGGAAGGATTGATCCGATAATGATCCAAAAAGCAACCATCAAATCGATCGGTAAACAAAGGACACATCATTAACTCTGTGAATAATTTCTCCTCTCTCTACAATTACATCACCAAGCCTAAGCAGTCTTCCTTCTTGATCTACCGTAATGTAAGGATGATCATAAATTACCCAGGTATTTGCTCCTTTATCTTCAATATCTATTGGCCTCTTCGGATATGTTATATACCTCATGAGACCCCAGAATGGGTAATTATGCTCAGAAAGAAATACATACTTATCTTCATCTATAAAAGGCTCTACTGATTCAGCGAACGAATAGAAACTCCCCCGTTCTCTAAAGACCTTTTCACTACCCGCACTTACATACATTTTATTATCCGTCTTCGCATAATTAATCATTTCAATTCCCATTCTCAAATCATAGATCACCCACAACGCAATTGTGATTCCGACTACTACCGTTACTTTCTTCCTACAAACCATACAAACCAGACCTGAGACGATTAGAAAAACATAAAACACTCTATTCGCTGAGCGCGCCCGGGGGTGTAGGTCATATGAAGCAAGAGTTGACCTTGTTATTGAACTGGTAGTAATTAACGGGCCCCACAAATAATTAACTGTTGTTGGCCTATAAACATCTAACTTCCAGAACGCTTTAGTTGCTTCTATTAGCTTTTCAAATGGGTTCCTCCCCGTTAGCTTGATTGAATTAATTGTTATGTCCGCGCCTGCAGGAAGGGATATTCCGATCCTATCTGCTTTCCTGTCCCACTTCTTATAATTACTAAGATCCACCTCCACTAGAGATGGATCCACGCTACCTGATATCTTAATGGGCACTTGTTTTAGTGCGGATGGCGGGTCTTTCCTGCGGTGCCAAACGAGCCTTAACTCGACATCTTTTTGAGACGAAACGCTCGCTACAAGTTCATCGACGCCCTTCTTTAGATCAAGATTTACTGTCACTTTGCCCTCTTTTACAGCTCTAATCCTAAGAGCCGAAGCTTGAGGATAAATCGTAATCCCTTGCTCAACCTTCCAATCAGCAGCAAATAAAGGTACCTCAGCTTGAAATGCAGCACTTGCCCCATGCGGGACAATAATTAAGGCGCTGAGAAGAAAGACACTCTTGCGTAACATTCTTTACATAACTATTCCAGTAATTGATGATAAAGCCAAGTGGTATACTTTCCATCATGGTGAATTCCTGCAATAGCTGCGGCAATCAATTTGAGGTCTCTCAAGAGGATCTGGCGCTTCTAGACAAGTTCGCACCAGTACATAAAAGTAAAAAATACTCGATACCTTCGCCTGTTGATTGCCCTGACTGCAGACAAATTCGCCGTATGAGTTTTAGAAATGAGCAGAAACTATATCATCGCACTTGTGACATCACCGGTAAAACAATCATCTCCATATTCTCTCCGGACTCACCTTACAAGGTTTGCGACAAAGAGGTATGGTACAGCGATCAATTTGAAGCAAAAGAATACGGACAGAATTATGATTTCGATAAGCCTTTCTTCGAACAATTCAAACAGTTGAGTCTTCGAGTCCCTTTTCCATCACTCAGAAATGAACTGAGTGAAAACTGTGATTTCAACAGTGATATGGGAAGATGCAGGAACTGTTACATGTGTGCGCGCACGCACGAGTCAGAAAATATTATCTACACTTACCGTGGCAGCAAATCAAATAACTGCACAGACTGCCTACAAATTTCTAAGTGCCAGTATCTCTATGAGTGCATTGAGTGCGTTGATTGCTATGACAGCAAGTATCTCTTCTTCTGTAGTGGATGCGGAAACTCGGCTTTCCTTATGGACTGCAGGAACTGTTTAGACTGTTTCATGTGTTCAAACCTACGAAACAAGAGTCACTGCTTTATGAACGAGCAATTATCCCCGGAGGAATACAGGAAGAAGATGGCTGATTTTGACTTTGGATCATTTGCGCACGTAAAGAGAGCTTACGAAATGTTTGAAGAGTTGAAAAAGAAAGCAATCCGTAGAAATCTTATGATTATAAATGCTGAAGGTTGTACTGGGGATAATCTTTTCAATTGCAAGAATTGTTACAGCTGTTTCTCTGTCCAAGAATCACAGGATGGAAGATATCTTTGGGACGTAAAACTATTTAAAGACTCAATGGATGCATACAGCGGCGGACGAAATTCGGAACTCATTTACAACACAACAGCTGGTGCAAATACATACAATGCAAAATGGTGTGCTCGTGCATCTGACAGTGAAGATATTACATATTCCATGTTCATAAATACTTCACAGCACATATTCGGATCAATAGGTCTGAAACGTAGTAAGTACTGCATTTTAAATAAACAACTTACTGAGGATGAATATAATGACCTTGTACCTAAAATCATCGAACACATGCAAGGCACAGGAGAATGGGGAGATTTCTTCCCAGCAAGCTGCTCGCCGTTTGCATATAACGAGATTGTAGCGCAACAGTACTTTCCTAAATCGAAAGAGGCGGCTGTGCTACTTGGATACCGCTGGAAAGATGATGACCCCCGTGACTATCAACCGCAGGATTTTTCTATCCCTGATAATATCAAAGACGTTACTGATGTAATTTGTGAACAATTACTTGCTTGTAGTGAGTGTGGTAAGAATTACCGTATCGCACAACCAGAACTAAAGTTTTACAGAGAACACACTTCTATCGTGCCACGGCAATGCTTTGATTGCCGTCACATGAAGCGAGTACACACACGTAATCCTTTTGTACTAAGAACAGATACTTGCAGAAAGTGCGGCAAAGAGATGGATACCACCTTCCCAGAAAATACTCCAATGCAGATTTACTGCTCCGAGTGCTACAGGGAAGAAGTTATCTAGGGTGCCTTTTTCCTTTTACGTACCCACCCAACACCTAAAGCTGCCCCTGCTGCTCCAAGTCCAATTAGTCCAGGGCCAGTCTCTCCTGCAACAGTTCTTGCAGGTGTGATTGGGATCATAGATCCTCCATACGGCGAGAGGCCTCCAAGCGGGTACTGTGCAAAGTACCTGTTGTAACTGTCTATAAGATTCTTCGGTTGAATAATGCTTGCTGGCAACTGGGACACTGTCGGTTTTTTTGCTTCTGGAATAGGCGCTACCACCTGTACGACTTCTTCTTTCTTTTCGGCCTCTCCCTCAACTGGTTCTGGAGCTACTTCTTCCTCTTCCGTTTCTTCCTCTTCAATCTCAGCTCCGGTGTCTGGTACCTTCTCTCCAGCATTTTCTTCAGGATCTTCTAACGCTAACGCAACCTCTTCTGCTTTTGCTTCTTTATCAACTGATTTTGCTGCTTGCTTGAAAGCGAAATAGCAATCCGGGCCGCACCCCACTTCTCCATCACATTCTTCTCCGTTGTCCCTCACCCCATCTCCGCAATACGCCAATTTACACCTCGTTCTACAGCGAGTTGGTTTGAAGTCGGAATTTCCTGAGCCCTGATCACATTCCTCAGGACCATCTTTTACCGAGTCACCGCAACGAGCCTTTTTACAATTTGTTCTACAGGCATTGGGGAATGTGTCTGAGTTCTTCTCTCCTCTGTCGCACAGTTCCCCTTCCTCCAGATCTCCATTCCCACAAACCGGATCTTCCTTTTCTGGTGCAGCACCCTTCAGATCTGCTACTTCCTCATTCTCACATATTGAATTACATCCATCACCATTTTCTATGTTCCCGTCATCACACTCCTCGTCCTCCTCCTTCTTCCCATCTCCACATACAATTTCCTTCTGGCATGTAGAGGAACACCCATCGCCACTCTCGACATTTCCATCATCACACTGTTCACCTGTTCCTACATTACCATCCCCGCAAACGTTTGCCGGAGCCGCTCTCTCAATGTAACAAGTTGCATTGCATCCATCTCCGCTCCTTGTATTACCGTCATCACATTCTTCTCCAAGATGATAAATTCCGTCTCCGCAGTTGCGGAAATGACATTGATTACATCTTCTATCAAATGCTGAATCATACACACATGTATCACCTACTGTGCAATCCATATCTTCTCTGCATGACTTTCCTGATGCAGCGCAAATGCTCCCGTTATCGCAGTCCTCATCATCTGCGGTATCAAATTTTCCGTCTTTTCCGTTAGGCTGCACTATTCCATCTCCGCAGAATTCAATCCTGCAAATCGCATCGCAACCATCGCCGCTTCTTCCGTTTTTATCATCGCATTGTTCGCCTCTTTCCATGAAACCATTGCCGCAATTACCAAAGTCAGGTCGGTTTTTGTCTTGTCTTATGGTACATATCCTAACTTTCCTTTCACATCCTCCTTCAACTTTCCCGTTCTTATTCTTCCTTGGTTTTGTACAGTAGTATTCACCACACTTAGGATTCTTTTTATTGAATTTGTCGGGCTCACACTCTTCTCCGGCTTCCGGTGATACTTTTTTGTCTCCGCACCATAGTTTTTTACAGTTGTATGAACACCATCCCATCCCGTTGAATCGGCCTTCATCACATTCCTCATTTTTGCTCCTTTCTCGAATTCCGTTTCCACACCCATCAGGCGGAGGTGGCCTCTTGTAATAGTCCACTGGGGGTGAAGAAGTATTAGATCCGCCACCACCACCACCACCGGATCCAATATACAAACAGTTTTGCTGACATTTTCCAGACCCCGGCGGCTCACATTCGTCAACCCCTGCATGAAGGAACCCATCGCCACAAGCTGCATCCCGGCACGTATTAATACAGTCATCATTATTGTTTGTGTTTCCGTCATCACACTGTTCACCAGGATCAATTACACCATCTCCACAACCGAATCTCCAATAGTACGTGTTACCTCCGTTTGTGCAACCCGGTCCACAATCAAGAATTTTTCCGCTTCCAGCGCTATTATCTTTCACAACAAGGTACTGAATTACTGTTGATCCTGTATCTGCAACGGCAAAGTCTACTTGGCTTCCGGAACTCGTAGATAACACCTGCATTTGAATTGTTGATGTTCCCTGAAGATTCAGTGAACCTGTGAACGTGTACTTAGATGTGTGATCAAGGAACAGGTACGCAGCAGCACTTGCAACCTTTTTCAAGGCGTACAGCATTGTTGAACCTGTGAGGGTCTGAGTCGTTCCATCAAGAATAAGTGTTCCTGTTCCTCCAAGTCTCTCTGCAGTGTATCCGTAGTGTCCTTGGTTAGTTAGGTTTCCTGACAAAGTTACCGGGAAGGACCCACTTAGCGTTCCTGCATAAATTTTCAGATCTCCATCAACATCCATTTCTTGATTCATAGTATATGTTCCAAGTGTATTTGTTTTGTATCCTTGCACACCGATTAAATTTAACTCGGAACTTGAGTACGCAACCGAGTACATTCTCAAGTCATCAATTCCCCCGTGGAAACAAGTTCCACCTGTCCCTGAAGAGAGACATCCTATACGTAGTGGCTGATCATTTGCCAATGACCCAACATCTGTAAGTGTTGCTCCTGTTACACTCGTAGCATACGCACCATTGAGAAGTATGTGTGTATGTGATGTATTATCCTGGTCCCATCTCACACCAAAGTGCACCCACGATCCAGTGGAAACAGCCGCACCGGAAGTCATCTCAAACTGATCTGTTCCGTCTGATGCAAGGAAGTTTAACTTGTCGTTTGTATCATCAATGTACACGAGATACCCTTCTTGGGAAGCGCTCGTACCTGCCTTCTTAGCTAGCAATACATCATCAGAATTATCCGAAGTCCTGTAGAACCATCCGGAGATAAGTAAGTCTTCTGTATCAGCAATATCGTTTACGTCACCAATATCAACAAAATCATTTGCTCCAGCAAATGACAGTGCATTCTGATTGTGGAATAACGTGTCACCTGTATTTCCTTCTACCCAATTTGAGACTGCCATGCTTCCACTTAGGGTCCCATGATGTGCATACTGTGAACTGTCATGTGCTATTGATCCGAGTCCACCCTTGCCTTCGTCAAACTTCCAATATCCAAGCAATCCGTAATCAATTGTTAAATCCTGAACTGAATTATCATAAAGATACAAAGACTCAGATCCCGTTGAGGTAAGAAGGATTCCCGAAGAAGTTGTGAATGATCCGGATGCTGTTAGTGATCCTGATATATATAGCCCGCTATTACTCATAGTGAGTGTTCCTCTTACATCCAAATCATGTGTGCTTATATTTCCACCGGGAACAAATGTGGATCCACTCCATACATAAAGTTCCTTCTGAGCTTGTATATTTAACGTGTTTCCTGCACCGATCGTGTATACAGATGATATGTCGCTGTCTCCACTACCATCTGCTGTATCCAGTTGCGTATTTGTCATCGAAAATGATCCCGAGTTACTTCGTACTATCAATCGATCCTGATAGAGGTTCAGTCCTGTAATGGGAGACACTTTTGCAGTTGCCTCATCAAACGTTGTCACAAGAACAGCATCCTCTGTTTCATCATCAATGAAGATCGCTACGATCGTACTCCCGGAAATAGAAAGACCCGTGAATGAGTATCTGCCATTAGAATCAGTCTCCGCAGTAGTCGTTGTGGCGCCGCCATCTATAGAAATTGCTATTGTTTTATTAGCCCCCATAGAAGTAGTTCCTGCGTCGGTGAATACAGATCCTGAAAGTGTAATATTGCTGTAACCAAAGGCAACTCTCGTAGGTTCAAACACAAGCGGTATCGGTCTAAGTGCAACACGTGCCTGAACCACAAAAAGGAATAGCACCGCACAGACTGCGCTGAATGTCCAGAACCGACGCTGGATATTATTTTGCATAAATCATACTATTGTACCACAAATTTGGCATTTGAGTGTTTCGCAGGAGTTGCATAAGAACACAATGAATGGTATAATATATAGATGGTTAGTTCCGGCTTTCTCTAGCCAAAACATCACTATGAGCCAAAAGAACCAAAATTGGAGGCGACTAACGAAGATTGTGTGCACAATTGGCCCGGCATGCAGTGAAGTTTCTGACCTCGAAGACCTTATTGAAAAGGGTATGAACATCGCTCGAATCAACGCTTCACACGGAGATCACGAGGGGCACGGGAAGCTCATTGAAAACGTGCGGACAGCTGCAAAGAACTCCGGGAAAACAATCGGGGTCCTTTATGATACAAAGGGTGCTGAAATCCGAACAGATTCGAGGAACAATCCTTTGGAAATTAAGAAAGGACAGGAAGTCGTATTTAGCTCGAAAGAACTTGAGATGAACGGATCGCAGCGTGTGAATATCGGAGTGAACTACGACGGGTTTGCTGATGATGTGAGAGAAACAGATCGGATTTTGATTGATAACGGCGAGCTTTCTTTTGATATTGTTTCAATTGAAGAGGATGGGACAGTGGTTGCAAAGGCAAAGCAGGACGGAGAAATAGGGAGCCGCAGGCACATCAATCTTCCAGGTGCTGACGTAGATCTCCCATCAATCACAGATAAAGACTGGGAAGACATAGCATTTTCTGTGGAACAGGATGTTGATTTCATAGCACTGTCTTTCATCAGGACAGCTGACGACGTTGAGAGTGTTCGCAATTTTTACAATGAGAAAAGCGCAGACATATTCATTATTTCTAAGATTGAGACGAAGCAAGCTGTTGATAACATTGCAGAAATAATTCATTCATCAGACGGCATTATGGTCGCGAGAGGTGATCTTGGGGCAGAGGTTCCATTTGAAAAACTTCCCGCTATTCAAAACGAGATCGTGTGGCGATGCCGCGATGCCGGAAAGCCTGTCATCATTGCAACTCACATGCTCGAGAGCATGAAGAACCACCCCATCCCTACTCGGGCAGAAGTAACTGACGTGGCACACGCTGCCGCGACCGGAGCTGACTCAACTATGCTTTCGGGAGAAACTGCAAGCGGCAAACACCCGCCAGTCGCAGTTGGTGCAATGAAGAAAATACTTATTGCTACGGAAGAGTATCTATCACGATTTGCATACAGCACCGAGACGCCTATGCAGAGTGCAACGGATAACAGAGCACAATCTGCAGTCGCATTTGCAGAAGATAAAGATGCAGCAGCAGTTATAGTCATTACAGAAGATCAAAGTGTTGCTCAGGCCATCAGTAAGTATCGTCCGAGGATGCCTATTGTTGTTTGTACGAGTAATGAGAAGCTACAGCGAACAATTCAGCTGTGCTACGGAATCTACACCTGTAAATCCGAAGCGGATGCAAAAGAATTTGTTGGCAGCAAAAACGTTCTTGTAATTAAGGATAATCTTGAGGAGGGTGATTTCAAGATCCAGAAACTCTAAGGTTCTACTCTTGCCTGAGGCCCTTCCTGAATAACATATTGCGCATTTTTTATTGGAACCATCGTTTGTATTTGCCTGTCATTTTGAAGTTTCTCGAGGGCTTGGGACTGAGCAACCTCCATATTCAATACCTCCTCCTCCAGAAGCAATTTTGATCTTTCTCTTTCAAGATTCCTCAATTGATATCCTTTTGTAGCATTTGCGTTCTGGTGGAATAGGATCAGCAAGGCAAGCAGAAAAATTAGCGCACCGATTGCGACCATCAAAAGAACCGTACTTTGATTTACCATGCGCCCCAAAGATGAGCGCCGTGTGGTTTCCGAGAATGTGAAGAAGTCTCTTAACACGTGAAAGGGATTCTATCACAACTCATTGGATCTTTCTGATTACCCTCAGGAGCGCACTTCTTGATCTCTGGTTCTCATTAATCTCATCATCCGATGGTGTAATCGGCTTCTTTGTTATCAACTCGAATGATGCTGGTTCTTTGTCCTGTCCCGTATCAGGATGCTTTGGTACTGTGATCAAATCCTTAAAGGCATGCTTTACGAGACGATCCTCAAGTGAATGGTAGCTGATGATCCCCATGCGCCCTCCGGGTTTTAACAGATTCGGTCCGATCTCCAATAACTTCTTTAGTGATCCAAGCTCATCATTGGTAGCAATTCTAAGTGCCTGAAAAACTTGTGGCAGTAGCTTTGGTGCTCTGTACCCGCATACATTCTCCACAATTGACCGTAATTCCTGTGTCGTCTCGGGATGAGAATCCTTGATTGCTCGTGCCAGTTTCTTTGACTCTCGTAGTTCACCGTAGACTTTGAGTACATGAGTAATATCCTCTTCATTAATTGATCTGATTAACTGCAATGCTGGCTTTGCCTGCGATTGATCGTAGCGCAGATCCAGTGGACCATCTTCTCTGAAAGAAAACCCTCGTGACGGGTCATCAATATGAGGTGAACTTAATCCCAAATCCGCAAACAGAATGTCTACCTGTAATAGATCGAGATCCTCCAGATCTGAAAAGTTACAATGATGGAATTCCGTTTGACCAGAATAATCTGATAGTACCTCCTTCGCTCGAGCCAGATTCTTCTCATCCGCATCAAGGCCAACCACTTTCCCGGATGATCCTACTGCTTCGAGGAAGGCGAGCGCATGACCACCGAGTCCCAACGTACAATCAAGAATTGTTTCTCCATCAGAAGGTTTCAGAACATCCAAAACCTCTGATTTGAGTACCGGGATATGAGAGAAACTTGGTGACATTGAGAGTAGTTTAGCTGAACACATTTTTTATACAAGGCCTAGATTTAAATCAACACTGATAAGTCAAGAACTCCCCTATTTAAAAAGGAATTCTGATGCATTGACTGGCAGGATTATTCCCTAATAATGGCACGCTTTGAAGACAATCCTAACTACTGCCACAGTCATTCTGAGCGCTTTTTCCACGCTTCAGCCCATTCCTCTGCAGGTGCGAGCTGCCAGCTGGGGCCCTGAAATAGGTGATCGCCTGGTAGTAGACACTCAGGAGAACAAGGGATTTCTCATACACCCGGATGGCAGATACATCCGCTTTGATCTTATTACCGGACAGAAGCGCAATGTCTACTACATTGGCCGCTACTACAATGCAGCCACTCCGAACTACGATTGGGTGATTAAGTCCAAGCATATAAAGGGAGACAGAATAACGTACGGTTCTACTGGGAGATTCCTTAGATTATATAAGAATGATGAATTCACTCATTATGGAATCCACGAGCACAGAGACGAGCAAATCATGTTTGAAAGAAATGATCGATTCCAAAGTATGGGCTGCATAATTGTTCGTTCAAACATGTTAGATATCATCGAAGAAACATACGAACTTAACAAAAACAACCTTCCTGTTACAACTCGCCACGGCGTGGATAACCCCGTCGAAGTCGCTTTTTCCGGTTAGAAACAGTCGATTTCAAGTGATTCCCTGTCTATAATGCAAGCCGCTGGAGAGGTGCCAGAGTGGTCGCCCTCCTCCGCTCCTTCTCGCTTCGCTCGTCGGAGCTACGGAAGGGTGAATAGTTCGATCTTTTCACCACAATCATAAATTACGGAGAGGTGCCAGAGTGGTCGAATGGGACACACTGCTAATGTGTTGACCGGGCAACTGGTCCGAGGGTTCGAATCCCTCCCTCTCCGCCAGAAAACATCTTAGACAATTGACTTAAGCCGCTAGTTTTATGACAGTATCACTATGCGCACTTGGGCAGTTCATAATCCATCAACATACAGGCTTGAAATAGATGCGGAAGATTCAATTGATATTGCCCGCCATCTTTCAACTAAAACAGTTCCTGAAGATTTATCAGGAATGACAAGCCACGAGATTATGCAGCTTCTGCGATTTAATCCCAGACGGAGGAAGGCTGGAGTTGGAGAAATAATTGTGAACCGTGAGACAGGAACTCAACGCTACGTTGGGCAGCAAATTGATCTTGCACGCAGGAGGATGGGACAAGAGCTTGGTATAAAGATGACAGACGATAATAAACACCCACTGACTGATGATATAGATACAATCCTATTCACTTCGATGAGTTCCAACTTCCCTACTGCAGTTTCGCAGATACAACTTGCGAATCGCGCAGGGAAACGAACCGTCCTCGGTGGCATCCATGCTTCAAGATGTCCTGACGATGTGGAAACCTACATCCGCAGTAGATTGGAACACCCTCAGCTTTTCTCCAGAGTACAGGGAGCTGCGGACTCGACTGTTATGGATGAACTTGTGCACGACCTGCTCTCTGGCACACAGAAGCCAGAGTACATTGGGCACACATGCGTCGAAGACAATGTCTGGAGAGATGCAGAACTTGATGGTATGGGCGTAAATAGTGGCAGCCTTCTGCACAGAATCCCATACGCAGGGAGAGTGCTGAGAGCATTATCTCGAGTTGAACCTGTCTCTCCTTTTGGTGGATGCCCCTTTAAATGTGACTTCTGTTCTATAGGCAACGCACCTGAAGATCAAAAAGCTATGACAAAAAGAAGTCCTGACGATTTTGTTGGGGAACTAGAGTACTTCCAGATGCGGGGATCACGAGCATTCTTCTTCTTGCCAGATAACCTACTCATGGGAGGCAAGACCCTAGATGCAATACTTGATCGTATAATAAAAAGTGATTTAAAAATTAACTTTATGGCGCAAGCTTCCATTAATATTGCAGACAGACCTGAAATACTCAAGAAACTACGACAGGCCGGTTGCACACTTATCTTCGTAGGACTCGAATCTCTTGACTTAGATAACTTACGAGAAATGGATAAAGGTTGTGTCCCTGCAATAAATAGAAGCGGAGGAGATCCCAGAAAATATTACGAAGAGAAAATAAGAATTATCCAAGGACATGGTCTCTCCGTGTACGGAGCTTTTATCGTTGGTTACCCGAATGACTACTTCTACTCACCACACGACCACTCCGGAAGAGACATTGCAGATTTCTGCGTCGGACATGACCTTGGACTGCAGTGTACTCCGCTTGTTGATCTCCCGGGTGCCAAACAACACTCACGAAGCATTGCAGAGGGTACACATTTGTACGGTAAACCAGGATCAATGGAATATCTTTTAGGACTGAGTCATGCAACAAACCTAGATGAATCAAACAGGACAGCTACTGATTCAACCGACCCACATTCGCTTCCTCTAAGTCCCCTTTCAATTACTCACATGGCCAATGATGCTATGGAACAAGTGAATAAAGTATCTAACTTGATGAGAGCTGCATGGCATGCTGCAAAGAACGCACGCGAGCATCCTGTAATGGACGATGTGAGAACACATGTAGACAAAAATATTATCGATCCGCTCTTTGCAGCCGCAGGACAGATCATGCTTCTGCTTAATAAATGCCGTGGGCACCAAAGAGATATGGGTGCATCTTTCAGAAGGCTTTATCGGTTCGAGGAGAACGATCAACTGCGTGAAATGTTCAGACAGTACGCACCGCGCAACCTGGCAGGTGCCCCTCCATTCCACATGCTCTACTAACACAAGAATTCCCACTCGCATTTGCATTTTGAGACAAATGGGTACATTGCTACTTTTACTTAAATATTGTTTATATACTTAATCGTACACAAACATATACATGGGTGCAGAAGCACAAGGATACAATCCTCAAACACCAGAGCAGAGACAACCGAGTACTGAAAGAACAACTCAACACCCTTCAGTATCAGATAGTCCTGCTGCTGCAGGTGAATCCAGAGTTGACGAAGCAGTGAATGCTGCAGAGAACCAGCAGATTAATGTTCTACTGAGTACACAACCACCATCGCTGAACAAACCGCAGCCAGCGAGAAGTTTGCATTTGTATAACCAGCAGTTAGGTAGGATTGGAAGTCACCATATCATTCACCAAGCTAATCAAATTGTAGCTTGGATGAAGCTAACGCCTGGTAGTGAAGGATGGCAGAAGATTGCTCAAAAAATAGTTAACGATAAAACTGGTTACGAAAACTTCAAAAAAAGCTGTTGCTATGTACAAGGTGATGCAGAGACATTTGACCAGTATGTAGGAATAAATGCTACTCGACTCGGTCAATACTATGCGGCATTCGTCCGTCACTACAATACAAACAAGAGCAAACTACGGCCAACTACAGCGGCTAGTCAGGCTCGCCCTGCACGAGCAGAAGCTGCCCCGCAGGCAAAATCTAAAGCAGAGATAGCAAAGGAAATACACGACGAGACAATGCGAATTGCTGATGAATGTGGGAAGGTCGCACACAAAGTTAACAGCATGATTTATAACAGTGGTGACGTTGAAGAAGCTCACAAATTAATCATGGAAGCTTACGATAAGCTTTGGAAGCGGATTGATTACATGGGAACGGATGAATGCAAGAAGAAAATCAGTCATGAACAATGGATGAGAGATTATGATGAACTTAGTAGAGTATCCAAAAGTATCAACAGTGAAAGAACCTACGTGCGAGAAGCACGAGAGGGAACCGCAATAACAGCTGCTAAGGAAGAAGCTCAGGGAAAACGTCTAGCAGCGAGAATGAGAGAAAAACAGAGGAGACAACCTACACAACAGCCCCCACGAAGAACTCAACCAAGCTATACACCCAGACCAGTCGATCCTCAGGTGTGGGAAAACCACAAGAGAGAACTAAATGAAAGGTTTGCAGCAGAAAGACAGGAGGCGGCGAACGAGAAAGCGGAAAACGAGATGAGAGCTGTTTACGCACAGAAGTATCCTCAGTACACCGGCTACGGTGAAAAGTCCCCGATACACCATGTAAAGAAGAAAGCTACGATGGGATGGGTACCTGGATTAGCTGACCATAAATACAACGGGAAAGCGTGTCACGCGTACATTTTGGACCACTACATAGATGAAGGGGGCACAGAACAATTTAACGCGCACCTTAACATTACAGAAAAACAAGCGATTGATATTTACAAAGCCAAGTTTGAAACGAAGCCTTCAAGTTCATCATCAGGGCCAGCTAACCAACTACGTATGAATGGATTAGATTGGGTCCCTCCAGATAGTCAAAGAAGTGACCGCGATCGTAGAAGCAGCGTTCTGGATTACTTTGATAATTAGAAATTCTTCTATGTTCTTCGCACAGTCATTTTTTGTGGAAGCAATTTAATCATTTCAAATATCACAAATACGGATGCACCGAGTATTAGTATGTGCCCCCATTCAATGAGTGACAGTGGTGCTATGTGGAAGTACACGTGAAGTGGTGTATAGAGGATTATCAATTGAAGCAGGAAGGGAATCGAAATTGCTCCTAGCATCCACTTATTAGAGAACGCTCCTACTTTCAGTATGGATCTCCTGCTTCGTGATGAGATTGCCATCAAGAGCTCTATGACTATTGCTAGCGTTAGCAACCCTGCTCGTGCATGTTCTATTGATGCTCCCTGACTCAATCTCCAGAGGAAATAGAGGAAGGCTACTCCAAACGAGAGCAGTGCTGAGAGAACAAGCCTTCCCCATTCTCCTGCCAGAATATGCTCATCCGGATCACGCGGTGGGTTTTTCATAATATCTGGCTCTGCCTTCTCTACTCCGAGTGCAAGTGCGGGCAAACTATCCGTCATCAAGTTGATCCACAAAATATGAATCGGAAGATATGGGAGCGGAAGTCTGAGAAATAGTGTTGTTGTAATGAGCAGGAGCTCATCGAAGTTTGCACGTAGAAGAAACAACACAAACTTCTTGATGTTATCGTAAATGCGCCGGCCCTCTCGTATTGCTGCGACGATTGTTTGATAGTGATCATCTGCTAGAACAACACTGGATGCTTCTCTCGCAACTTGTGTGCCAACTTTTCCCATTGCAATCCCAACATGCGCACCCTTAAGTGCAGGCGCGTCATTCACCCCATCACCTGTCATTGCGACGATCTGACCACTCTTCTTAAATGCATCCAGAATTCTAAGCTTGTGTTCAGGCGAAACACGAGCATAGACGGAGACATTCTGTACTTGATTTCGTAGTTCCTGATTGCTCATAGAATTAAGATCCTTACCGAACAACGCACCACCTTCAATTCCTACATCAGCCGCAATAGCTTTTGCAGTTTCAATGTTATCTCCTGTAATCATGACAGTACGAATACCTGCTTGTTTCGCCTCCTCGATTGATTGCTTCGCCGTTTCTCTGGGCGGATCCTCCATTGCAATAAGTCCCACAAGTCTTGCACTGTCACCTTCCTTAATAGCACAACCTAGAACACGCAATCCTTCTTTCGCCATCTCATGATCCTTTTCTATCATCTCCTGAGACTGATCGCCACCGATCAACTCAACTATAACTTCAGGTGCACCTTTCAGAAACACACGATCTCCGTGTCTTGTCTGCATGTACTTCTCTTTTGATGTGAACGGCACTTCTTCCTCATCAATCTTCGATCTTTCAACATTTCGCTCCTTGGCACACACAAGAAGTCCAATTTCTGTTGGGTCTCCAAGATTTGGCAGCTGCGCTCTGTTACAGGAAGCACCAATCTCAACAAGTAAATTCTCATCTTCACCGGGCACAACCCACGTCTGCACAACCTTCATTCTGTTTTCTGTGATCGTTCCGGTTTTGTCCGAACATATGACGTTCACACTTCCAAGTGTCTCTAGCGCATCCAACCTGCGTACAAGGGCGTTATGTTTAACCATGCGTCTTACTCCCATTGCCATACATACGGTAACAACCGCCGGAAGCCCTTCCGGAACAGCTGAGACAGCGAGGCTAACCCCTATAAGGAGTATTTCTACAAACCCCATTCCATGCTGAAACCCAACTCCAATTACTACTAAGCATAAGAGCAGAACAACTCCACCGAGTATTTTCCCCAACTTCTGCATTCTCTCCTGAAGCGGAGTCTCTGGTATTTTTGTTTCCGAGACTAACTTAGCTATTTTTCCTATTTCTGTTTTTACTCCTACAGCAGTTACAACACACTCAGATGACCCTCTTGTAACAAGAGTCCCTGCAAAAACCATATTGGCTTTCTCTGCCAAAGGTAGATTTACATCCCTCATTGGATCAGTGCATTTATCGACAACTCGTGATTCTCCGGTCAGGCTGGATTCATTTGTTTGGAAATGTGATACAGAAATCAGGCGCGCGTCGGCAGAAATGCGATCTCCTGCCTCAAGAATTACAATGTCTCCTGGTACAAGCTCTCTGGATGGAATAATTATTTCCTGACCATTACGACGGACTCTCGCCTGTGGTGAAGTTAATTTTTCCAACATCGCAATAGCCTCTTCTGCTTTGTATTCCTGACCAAAACCAAGAACTGCATTCAATACCAAAATAGCCAAAATGATTATTGCATCAAGAAAACTTTCAATATTAAGAGATCCTCCTTCTATAAATGGCATCACAATGGACACAACAAGCGCCACCATGAGGATGTACACCATGATGTCCCGAAACTGCTGCAGAAATAGTTTAAGAAGTGATCTCTTCTTTTTCGGCAACTCATTAAAGCCGTGCGTTTCACGCTGGGAAGTGATCTTATCGTCATCCAAACCCTTGGGCGAAGACCCAAATGCACCTAATACCTCATCTACATTTTGTGCAGAATACATAGATATAGTGTAGCAAAAACTCATCTGTGCTACAGTTTTCGCATGGCATCTGTTGTTGGTCTTGATCTCGGAGGAACAAAACTTGCAGCCGCAAGGTTCAATTCAAGTTCATGGCAAGAACAAGCGGCAGAGCGCATTGATACAAACGCAGATCGTGGTTTTGAATCGGTCTTTGAAGACATGATCCAATTGATTGAGAAAATGAAGACAAACGACACTGTCTCTGTTGGAATAGGTGTCCCCGGTCTCGTAACTCAACCTGATGGTAAACTCCTTAAACTCCCAAATATTCCCAACGCTGAGAACTTTGCGCTAAAGCACCAACTCGAACACCGTCTTGAAGTCCCAGTGTTTGTTGAGAATGACGCCAACTGCTTCACGCTCGCAGAAGCAATTCTCGGAGCCGGTCGCAACCATAAAGTAATAGTTGGGATTACGATGGGGACAGGAGTTGGTGGAGGAATTGTTGTAGATGAGATCATCTTCCACGGTCACCAAGGTTTTGCCGGTGAGATTGGACATATGCTTTTGAAGCCCGGCTCTCCTCCGTTTGAAACTAATGATAAACGTGGAGATATAGAACAATTCCTCTCAGGAACTGCACTTGGGAAACGCTGTACCGATACTAAAGATCCTAAAGAGTATCTCGAAGGACAAAAGTGCTCCAACCTCTGGCCAGACCTCCACAGAGAGATCGCATGGATGTGCGTCAGCCTTACACATTTACTTGATCCATCTGTAATTGTATTTGGCGGAGCTGCAGGCAGGTCACTCAAGTCTCACATGAAAAATATTGAGCAGGAATGCCATCAGTGGATTCTCCCCGATACTCCACTTCCTGAGTTAAAGATTGCTGAGCTGACTAATCCTCACACGTTAGGAGCAGCGTTATTGACAAGATAGATCCTACTACCACTCCGCATGAAACGTTCCGTCTTTATCGATCCTTTCGAATGTGTGTGCCCCGAAGTAATCTCTTTGTGCTTGAATAAGATTCTGCGGAAGCCTTGTCCTCTTAAGAGCATCATAGTAACCAAGACTCGCTGTCATTGCAGGCAGTGGTACCCCACGACTCACGGATAGGTTGATAATCCTCCTCCAGTCAAGTTGCCTCTCTCCTTCAAACCTCTCAATGATTGATTCACGTCCTGCACTTGCAATGTCTTTCTCCTTCGAATACATCTTCTGGAATTTACCGAGTACTGAAGATCTGACAATGCATCCACCCCT
>CAYUBO010000006.1:0-19359 GCA_964443095.1 uncultured Candidatus Peribacteria bacterium
ACCCTAGCTCAGTTGGTAGAGCAACGCACTCGTAACGCGTAGGTCGCGGGTTCGAATCCCGCGGGTGGCTCCATCTTTCGGTTACTATTCCCCTGCTCCAGGGGGAGCAAATGAGGATTTTTGATCAGGTGGAGCCACAAACAAGATTGCTACAGCTAGTTGCACGGCAAAGATCACAACAAATGCTGTGAGAAGCTGACTCACAATAGTAGTACCAAGTACTCCTAAAAGCATTGATACTCGAGACAACTGACCGATAAATATATTAATCAAACCAATTACGAGTGCCCCGCATACAACTGCAACAATTACATTGGAGAAGATCTTCCACCAATATCCTCTTGTTCTCTGGTAACTGATGCTTGCACTCTCAAAAATACCACGATGATCTTTTATTAGGAGTACAGGTGCGCATACAAATCGTGGACCGAGCACTATCGCAATAATGAATCCAATAAATGGAATCCAGGCAAATGTTCTAATAAATATCCAGATGCTTAAGCCAATCATAGGAAATAAGACTTCAAAGCTCCTCTTAATAATTGCTCCTACATTATTGCTTCTCTCAAGTGCTACAACTGTGAAGTATATCCCTGCCAATAGGCTAATAAGCCACAGTACAAACATAGAAGTTGCCATCCCCTTCACTACTTGTATCGAACTCATGATTGCTGCCTGAGAAATGTCATTTTGATCTATGCCTGCAGTGATCTCTTCTATCTGTGCCCTAACTTCTTCCTGTGCAGCCGGATCTCCTGCTTCAATTCTTGTTTTTAATTCCTCAAGCTTTGATGGATCCATACCCATCTCTTGAACAAAAGACTCAGCATCATCCTGAAGGCCAACAACCATTATTCCGGAAACACCTGCAGAAAATACTCCAAAGAGGATTGCACCAAAGAGGATCGTCACCTTCTGAGAGATGCAAACTGAGAATGCCTGGTGAAGTAATTGTACGAGTGTTGATGGCATGAGAAATACGGAAAGCTAGCGCACTGTAACGTTCTTTAAGTGACTAGGGAACTTGCTAAAACGCCTTAGAATTGATAAATACCATAATTCCTGAGTTTTGCATATTTTTGCGATTTATGTTACAATATACTAGTAATCATACAGAAACCCCTTTCAGAGAACCTGACATGAAGTACAACATTATTAACAACTGCACACTTGGACTGCTCTCTCTAGGGGTCATTCTTTTGGCTCCACAGAGCGCAGAAGCCTATACCATAATCGACAAGCGTGACGCCTTCCCACCTGTGGATCAGGCAATTGAAAGAGCCAATAAACAGGAGCATCAAATCAGGTCTGCCAACACGCAATCTCTGAGCAGTCAGTATGAAATTCGATCACAGTATTTTGAGGGGACAAACGAAGAAACTCCCGTATTTCCAACCGGGATAACCACTCCCCCAATTGCAAGTGTCCCCAATACTGAAGATATGATCTGGCAAGAAACCACCGTTGATTTGCCACCTCCTCCATCAGAACTGATGGAATCATATGAACCTAAGGACCTTTCTGAAATGCCGGAACTCTCAAATACAGGATTCGGTGTTATCGGAATTGCGGGTGCTGCAGCAAGTGTTACTGCTGCCATCCGTAGAAAGTCACTTATTTCGCTACTCAAAGCGAAAAAGTCTTAGTTCGCTCAGAACAAAACACCATCGTTTGATATATGCAAGTGATGATAGGCCTCTTTGAAGTGCTACTTTTTGGCTTACACAAGAGCTCTTTCTAGAACTTGTAATTAGAGATCATTTCACATTCTGGACAATACTCAAACTTGCAAAAATCTGGTATCCTTTTTAGATTTTAGACACAAATACACTAACGACTCGGCAAGAGAATTTATTTGTATCTGAAGAGACACTTCTTCGATGGAAGAGAGGGCTCACATATGTGCTCCTTGTTGCATTTTGTTTCCAATCTGTAGTTCCGGTGACTGTGCTCGCACAGGAGATTGATGAGTTGATTGAGGAGGAAGAGGTTGTTGATGAGACAGAAAATGCAGATGAATTAGAAGAATCGGAGGAAAAAGAATCCGAGGAAACCAACGAATCCGAGGAAACCGAGGATAATGATTCCGAAGAAACTGATGAGACTAATGAAGAAGAAGTTGTTGATGAAGAATCCGAGGATGAGGAATCAGACGAGCCGGAGGAAGTTACTGAGTTTGAGATAGAAGATGTTAATGAAACTGATGAGCCGGGACCAATTGTTGGACCGGAGATAGATGATGTTGAAGATGAACCCGAGGAAGAGGAAGTAGAAGAATCAACTGAAGAAGATTCCGAGGAATCCAACGAATCCGAAGAGTCCGAGGAGCCAGTGGAAGATCCTGAGCCTGAAAGAAGAGTTGGCGCGGAGCTCACAAGTTCATTCACTTCACCACATCCAAGTAACACCCATCCCCTACTCTCAATTGAGAAGAGCAATGAAATACAGAGTCTCGAGCAATTACAAGAAAGGCTTACTGTAGAAGTTACGGATGCAAACGGGGAAATCGTAGAAACAGAATGGGAGCTAACCGAAGAGGAAGAGCAGTACATTGTTCTCCTCTCGCCGACTGATGAATTCTCTCCCGGCAAACATCACATAGAAGCAACTCTCGGAACAACCAGATTACTTCGTAAAATTGATCCTAATGCAGAAGACCAAACTCTTCTCTCAGTGGATTTCCTGTGGGGAGGAATCATCTTCAATACAGATAGGGTTCTATACATACCCGGTGAAACAGCATCGATCGCTCTCACACCATTGAACAATGATGGGAAGCCATTATGTGCATCGGAAGTTTCTATTCAGATAACAAGTCCAGATGAAACTGAATCTGAACTGACGATCGCAAACGAATCTATTGCACAGTCACCCGCATGTGAAGAGGGCGGAGAAGGAACTCCACTCTATAACGCATCTGTTCCGATTGAGAACACAGGAGAGTACGAACTTACAATCAGAATGCTTACCGAGGAGGGTGTGCGTTCTATGACACACGTTCTATCTGCACAGGAAGAGAGGTTGCTAACAGTAAAGCGTAGCGGAGACAGTCTTGTACAAAGTGGTGGAGAAGGACAGATGATTGTTGCAGTAACTCCAACATACGGATTTGTCGGATCAATTGTTCAGGAGTTACCGGAAGGATTTACAGTAACAGGTACATCCCCTGCTGCGGAACTTGAAATGGAAGCAGGCAATTCGATTCTCACATGGAAGAAGAAATGGGAGGCAGGAGTGACTGTTGAAATTACTATTGATTACACAGCACCTGAAAAATCAGGTGTATTTACTTTCATGCCTGAGCTGAAGGCAGAAGGAACCGTGGAGTTGCTGGAGAAAGTTGAAGTAGTTCCGGAGCCGGAGGAGGAACCGGAGGAATCATCCAGTTCTAGTGAATCAGAGGAATCGTCTGAATCGAGCGAGACATCAGACAGCGAAGATCGTTCGGAAGATTCCAGTTCATCGGAAATATCTTCTGATTCTTCTTCAGAAATATCTGAATCAAGTGAGTCTGAAGAATCGGAATCCAGTGAATCTTCTTCTCCCGAATCAAGTGAATCCTCAAGTGAAGAAAGTGAGTCATCTAGTTCAGAGCAATCTGAAGAACCGATCGTAGAAGAGCCGGAAGAACCTTCTGAAGAAGAAACTGATGAATCAGCATGGAACATTCTGAAACGATTCTTGAGCTGGGGAACGAGGCAGATCATTCCTATTGCCCACGCACAGGAGTTCCAGGAATTCATTACAGAGAGAATGCTCAAATACACAGAGGGGCGCAGGTGGCAGATTGTAATTGTTGATGAGCTTGCTCCGGTGGAAGTGGTGGAAGAAGAATCAGAAGAGGATGCAGAAGAGTCAGAGGAATCAGAAGAGGAAGTTATTGAAGAAGAAAATGATCTGGTGCTGGAAGCAAACGAGGACCAGGAAGACTTCGCAATGGATAGTGAACCTGAGTTCGTGCTTGTTCAGGCAAATGAGATCCAACAGGTTGAAGAACAGGAGATCACTGAAGAAGAGGCAATGGAAGCAATCTTGGATGCAGTAATTGATGATGAGGATATTGAAGAAGTTGTTATTGAAGAGCTTGTTGAATCCTTCGAAGTTCAACAGGAGGTTGCAGAAGAGATTCTTACGGATTCAATCGCAACGCAGGAAGTGCGCAATGCGCTTGTGGGATCAGTTGTAAACGAAAGACCGACAAGCACTCGTGAACTCGAACAGGAAATTCGGGAAGTAATTCAGGATGAAGAAAGTGTTCAGGAAGCTGTTGTTGAAGAAATTAAAAATGACGTGGAAGTTTCTGAGATGGTGGAAGAGATTGTTACTGAAGAAGTGCGAGAAGAAATCATCGCAGCCCTTGCAGAAGGGCAGAACGAAGAAGAGCTTGGTGACGAAATTCTCACAGCAGTTTCAAGCACAGAAATTAGTGAGATCGCGCAGGTAATTGCACAGGATGCTGAAGTTCAGGAAGCAGTTGTGAATGCAATTGAAGAAGTTGCTGCAGCTCCGGAAGAGGTTTCCGAAGAAGAGCCGATTGTTCAGGTAACTGTTACAAACGTGTATCAGGAAAGATTCGATCCTTCGTATCACTTCAAGCAGGAAGAGGATGGTTCCACCGTGCTAGTGCTGGATAAAGATCAAGGAATGAACCTAAGACCAGGTCTCTACACACTGGAAGCGACAATCACCAATCCCCTCACAGGAGAAGCACAAACGCTCACGCAAGACTTCCGCTGGGGAGTGCTTGCGATGAATGCACATCAGGATCGTTACAAGCCGGGTGACACAGCACACATTGCAATCGGTGTCTTGGATGACATCGGTCGCATGGTCTGCGATGCAGATTTGACTCTAACGATTCAGGATCCAAGCGGAGAGAGCACGATACTTTCGAGTGTAAAAGGAGATATAGTTGTCTCAAATACATGCAAAGTGAAAGTAGGAGGCCTGATTACGCCTGACTACAGCGTGTACTTCACTCCTGTAAAGCAAGGCACTTACACACTCAAGCTCGAAGCTGAAACTGATAACGGAACGCGTTCGATCGTTTCGGAACTTGTTGTTGATGAGAATCCTCCAATGATCATTGAGAGGCGTGCCGCGACTAGGCTCTGGCCGTTGGCAGATTCCCCAATGGATATCACCATAGAATTCGGTGTTCCATTCGGTGGAACTGTTGTGGAATCACTTCCAAAGGATTTTGTTCTCTCAAACATTAGTGACGGAGGAACAGTGGTATACGGCGAGAAACAGGAAATCCACTGGAGAGTTGATGCAATGGCAGGTGACAGGATAACACTGCATTACGATTATGATGCACCGGACATCTCTCCGGAGTTTTATCTCGTTGGGCCTCTTGCTCTTACAAATGACATTAACCACAAATACGAAGAACTTCGATCATGGCAGATTGCAAATGATGATGTGACCAAGACGATCAATGGAACTGTTTATCAGAGCATCAATTCCAATGCGATTGGAGCGAATAAAACAGTGACGTACTTGCTGAACGGGGAAAAGTTAGATGATGTGGAAACAACTGCAGCTGGAATGTTCACTCTCTCAGGAGCAACTGCAATGACAGGTGGATCCATTGTGACTATCTTCATTGAAGATGAAACTGAAGACGCTGTGATGGTAACACTGGGATCCGGTGGAGCCATGACAGGGATGAATCTATTTACAGATTATTTGATTATTCGCAGTGACAGTGGATCGGTATCAATCACCAATGAACATCTGGACGCAGCGAACAACGGTGATTCAGATATCAATGCAATTTACACAGTTGATAGCAACACACTGAATGTAAAAGCGGATAAGAACCTATACGTCTGGGGTAGTGGAACAACATTCGCACCGGGAGGAGACGTGAACCTCGGAAGTGGAATTGTGATTGATGGAACATTCAATGCTACCGGTTCAACCATACGATTCTCCGGAAGTTGGCTCACAACACAGAGTGGAACATTCACTAGAGGACAGACAGGTTATGTTCTTCTTGATGGAGGAAGCCAGAGCATGTCCGGAAATAACGTCTTTAATAACCTGGAAAAGATTGTTACAACCGCTAAGACACTATGGATTGGTGCCGGAGGAAGACAGGCGGTTTCAGGAGGAACATTGCGACTGAAAGGTACGGCAAACAATCTTCTCAGCCTTCGCTCAGGGAAAGACGGGCAGGCAGCAAAACTGATTCTCTTCGGATACGGCAACTACTTCCAGGACTTTGAGTATCTGGATGTAAAGGACATGGACTCATCGCACAGCAGCGGTACAACTATGTACTGTCAGGTTGGATGTATAGATAGCGGAAACAACTCAAACTGGATCTTCACACAAAAGATCTATGGAACTGCATATGAATCTGACGGGACCACTCCCCTAACGAGCACTCTGATTAAATTTGCAACCGGTGCGAATGTTCTTGATAGCACAACTACAGACGGAGCCGGTCACTTCACTCTTTCCGGTGCGATCTTAGTTGCAGGAGAAGGTGAACCAATGACATTGTTCATTGATGATGGAACTGCAACAGGTGCGACTGTGATTCTGGGATCCGGTGCAGCAATGACCGGACTTACAATCCGTGCAAATCACCTGATTGTTCAGAGCGAGAGCGGTACTACTGCAATTACAAACACGCATCTTGGGATAGCTGATGACTCGGGAGACAGAGGTGTTACTGAAGTATTCACAGTAGCCGGTGGTGAATTGACCACTAAGAGTGGAATGACATTGATGATCTGGACGAATGATACGTTTACCCCCGGAGGTGCAGTACATGTTGGAAGTGGAATTGTTGTGAATGGTGTATTTACGATGGGAGCAAATAACGTAACGCTTAGCGGATCATGGATCACGTACGGAAGCTTTACGGCAAGTAACACAGTTACATTTAACGGAGTAAATAAGCTTGGAAACGTAAAGAGTTTCGCGAGTTCCTTCAATAACATTGCCTTCAACGGCGCAAGTTCAACATGGACTGCAGAAGATAACTTAGATGCAAATGGCACGTTCGCTGTGCAGGCAGGCACCTTTGTTCAGGGAACAAAAACATTGAATGTTGGAGGGAACTTCACAATCAGCAACGGGGCGACATTCACAAAATCCTCGAATGACAGCCTTCTCACGTTCGATGGAGATCTAACACTGGAAAATGAAGCAGGCACAAATCTTGGTGATGTTCAGATGGGAACAAGTCCCGATACGATCACCCTGAGTGGAGCACTTCTCGTAGACTTCCTGCGAATTGGAACAGGAGACATTCTTGTGACTAGTGGATTTGATGTGTCGATTGCAGGACAACTTCAACTGCATGGACTCTTGAACGCGAGTGAATCCGGAACGAGAGATTCAATTATCGCCGTGAGCGGAAGCTGGCTTGCTTCCGGAACCGGAGACTTCCTTTCAGGAAGTTCTTCCGTAGTATTCAATGGAACGAGTGGCAACAATACGATTGATGGAAGCGGATCATTCCACAATTTGACCATCAATGGCGCAGGAGGAAGCTGGACCGGATCAGGAAATACTGATTTGAACAAAGACTTCGCACTTCTTGCAGGAACGTTCGTCGCTCCTCCGCAAACGATGACTATAAGCGGATCATGGCTCAAGGAAGACACCGCAACATTTACGCATAATGATGGAACAGTCACACTTGATGGTTCAGACCAGACTGTATCCGGATCGACTATCTTCAATAACTTTACGAAGTCAGTCACAACTGCACAGACTCTTACCTTTGCTGCAACCGCGCAACAGAGCTTCAGCGGAACACTCACATTGAATGGAGCAGCAAGTAATCTGTTGAGCTTACGTTCAAGTATTAGTGGCGTTGCATCCAAGCTCTATCTGGATGCAGATGGAACGCAATCACTCTCCTACCTGGATGTGAAGGATAGCGATGCAAGTGCCGGAACACAGCTTCAGTGCACAACCTGTACCGATAGCGGAAACAACACGAACTGGCTATTTGCGTATTCAACAGTTACAGGAAAACTCTTTGACGGTGATGGTTCAACAGAACTCACGGATACAACTGTAGCCTTTGCAACAGGTGCAAACATAGTTGAGAGCGTACAGACAGATGGTGGAGGAATGTTCATCTTAAGTGGAACAACAATCCTGACCGGTCCCCTAAGCATTTTCATTGATGATGGATCTGCAACGGGAGCACTCATGCTTCTGGGTTCAGGTAGCTCAATGTCAGGACTAAGCCTGTTCGCTAACCACTTGATTGTTCGCAGTGAAAGTGGAAGTAACGCAATCACCACTACGCACCTAGGAGTAGCCGATAACACAGGTGACAGAGGCGTGACAGAAGTGTTCACAGAAAATGGGAATGAATTAACCACGAAGAGCGGAATTACATTGATGGTCTGGAGTGGAGATACCTTCACGCCGGACGGGGCATTACACATTGGAAGCGGTGTTGTAGTGAATGGAACACTTACACTCGGAAGCAACAACGTGACACTGAGTGGGTCATGGATGAATGAGGGAACAGTCACTATGAGTAACACTGTGACGTTCAATGGTGTTGATGAGAATGGAGCGATTAAGAGCTCATCAAGTACGTTCAATAATGTGACGATTAACGGATCGAACTCAACGTGGACAGTTGCCGATGCAATGGACATAGATGGAAACCTGACTTTAAGTGCAGGCACTCTGGATCAGGGAACCAGCACGATGAACGTGGCAGGAAACGTGTACATCGCAGCGGGAGCAACGTTCACCAAGTCATCCAACAGTTCACTGCTTACTCTTGATGGAGATCTGTACATAGAAAATGAGGCAGGAGGAAGCATTGGTACGGTGCAGGCAGGAAGTAGTCCGGATTTGATTAGCATGAGTGGAGCATTGACTGTGGATAAACTGACGATTGGAACGGGAGATATCTTGAGGACAAACGGTTATGACCTGTTCATTGGAGATGGTGGGCTGATGCTTCATGGACAATTGGATGCGAGTAATTCCGGAAGCAGGATCTCAACGGTAAGGATGAGTGGAAGCTGGTTGCAGCATGGAACAGGAGACTTCCTTTCAGGCAGTTCTACAGTTCTCTTCAATGGAACCAGTGGTAACCACACGATTAGTGCGAGTGGATCATTCTTTAGTTTGATGATTGCTGGAACAGGAGGAACTTGGACTGGTTCTGGAAATATTGATATCAATGGAAACTTCGTGAATGGTGCAGGTACATTCGTTGCACCACCGCAGACAATGACGGTAAGCGGGTCATGGTTCAACATTGGAGGAACATTCACACACAACAATGGAACAGTTCAGTTTGATGGAGGTAATCAAGTTATTACAGGATCTACTTTCTTCAATAACTTCACGAAGACAGTCACAACTGCTCAAACACTGACGTTCCCTGCAACAGTGACGCAGTACTTTAGTGGGACGCTGACGCTACAGGGATTGCCGAGTAACTTGCTTAACATACGATCAAGTACTGATGGTGTTGCGGCGCTCATTGCGCTTGATGCTGAAACAGGAAACGAAGCTATTCAGTACACAGATGTGAAAGATAGTGATGCAAGCGGAGGGCAGCAGATCTCCTGTTCTACATGTACGGATAGCACCGGAAACACTAACTGGGACTTCAGCTCTGTAGCAATTGCCGGAAGGCTTCTCGACTCGGATGGATCCACTCCTATGGATTCAAAGCTTGTTAAGTACGCAACAGGATCCAATGTGCTGGATTCAATAACAACAGATGCAAATGGATTCTTTGTATTAAGTGGATCTTCACTGCCAACTGGTCCGCAAACACTGTTCATTGATGACGGATCTGCTACAGGGGCACTGGTAATGCTGGGATCCGGAACAACCATGACCGGTTTAACTATCTATGCAGGACACTTGATTGTCCGCAACGAGAGTGGAAGTAATGCAGTCACTAACATTCATCTCGATACGGCAGATGATTCTGCTGACAGAGGCATTACGGAAGTGTACTCGATCACGAGCAACGAACTGACTACAAAGAGTGGTATCACACTGATGGTGTGGAGTGGAGATACATTCACACCTGGCGGAGCACTGCATGTGGGAAGTGGTGTCGTTGTGAATGGAACACTCACGATGAGTACTAGTGGTGTAACACTCAGTGGAGCGTGGATCACGGAAGGAAGCTTCACCGCAAGCAATACCGTGACATTTAACGGAGCTGATGAAAACGCATCAATAATCGGATCAGGAAGCGCATTTAACAACGTGACGATAAATGGATCTAACTCAACTTGGACACTTGGCGGAGCAATGGATGTGAATGGTAACTTAAGCATCCAGGCAGGTACGCTCGATCAGGGAACTAGCACGATGAACGCTGGGAATGTGTACATCGCAGCGGGAGCAACGTTCACCAAGTCATCTGATAGTTCACTACTTACTCTTGATGGAGATCTGTACATAGAAAACGAAGCAGGAGGAAGCATTGGTACGGTACAAGCAGGATCAAGTCCGGATTTGATTAGCATGAGCGGAGCCTTGACAGTGGATAAACTGACTATTGGAACAGGAGATATCCTCCGAACGAATGGATATGACCTGTTCATTGGAGACGGAGGATTGATGCTTCATGGACAACTTGATGCGAGTAACTCAGGAAGCAGGATCTCGACTATTCGCATGAGTGGAAGCTGGTTGCAGCATGGAACAGGAGACTTCCTATCAGGAAGCTCAACCGTTCTCTTTAATGGAACCAGTGGTAATCACACAATTAGTACAAGTGGATCATTCTTTAGTTTGATGATTGCCGGAACAGGAGGAACATGGACAGGATCAGGAAACATTGATATCAACGGAAACTTCGTGAATGGTGCAGGTACATTCGTTGCACCACCGCAGACAATGACGGTAAGCGGGTCATGGTTCAATATTGGAGGAACGTTTACACACAACAATGGAACAGTTCAGTTTGATGGAGGCAATCAGGTTATTACAGGATCAACGATCTTTAATAACTTCACGAAGACAATCACAGCAGCGCAAACACTTACATTTGCAGCAACGGTAACGCAGTACTTTAGTGGGACGCTCACTCTGAGAGGAGGAACAGATGAACTCAACCTGCGCTCCAGTACAGATGGTGTTGCTGCTCTCCTCGCACTTGATGAAGACAGCGGTGCACAGAATCTACAGAAACTGAATGTTCGGGATATGGATGCAAGCGGAGGTTCACAGCTCAGTTGTTTGAACTGTACAAATGTATCCAATAACACAAACTGGATATTCCCCGTTGGAACGATTGTTGGAACTGCATACGCAAGTGACGGAGTAACGAAGCTAACGAACACCTTGATCAAGTATGCAACAGGGGCAAACGTGATTGACTCGACTACAACCGACGGAGGAGGCCAGTTCACAATGAGTGGAACAGCTGCGCCAACCGGTCCTCTTACATTGTTTGTTGATGACGGAACAGAAACGGGGGCACTTGTAATGCTCGGTTCCGGTGGAACAATGACCGGGCTAAGCCTTTACGCAGGGCATTTGATCATTCGAAGCGAGAGCGGAAGTGTTGCAGTGACAAACACTTACCTGGATCTTGTAGATAGCTCAGGTGATAACGGCATTACGAGCGTGTTCTCTGTAGCAAGTAATGAACTAACCACAAAAAGCGGTATGACTCTGATGGTGTGGAGTGGTGACACATTCACACCGGGCGGAGCACTGCACGTTGGAAGTGGAATCGTCATAAACGGTACTCTCACAATGGGCAACAGTGGCGTCACACTCAGTGGAGCGTGGATCACAGAAGGAAGCTTTACTGCTAGCAACACTGTCACATTCAATGGTGTTGATGAGAATGCATCTATTACAAGTAACGGAGGCACATTCACTAATGTGACGATCAATGGATCAAACTCAACGTGGACAGTTACTGATGCGATGGACATAGACGGAAACCTGACTGTGAGTGCGGGCACTCTGGCTCAGGGAACCAGCACGATGAACGTAGCTGGGAATGTGTACATTGCAGCAGGAGCGACATTTACGAAGTCTTCAAACAGTTCACTTTTGACTCTTGATGGAGACTTGTACATTGAAAACGAAGCAGGAGGAAACTTGGGTACAGTGCAAGCAGGGTCAAGTCCGGATCTCATAAGTTTGAGTGGAGCACTGACTGTAGATAAATTGACTATTGGAACAGGAGACATCCTGAGAACTAATGGATATGACCTCAATATTGGAAATGGAGGACTGATGCTGCATGGTTTGCTTGATTCTAATAACTCAGGAAGCAGGATCTCGACTATCCGGATGAGTGGAAGCTGGCTGCAGCACGGAACAGGAGACTTCCTATCCGGTAGTTCAACTGTGTTGTTCGATGGAGCGAGCGGCAACTACACGATCAGTGCTAGCGGAGCATTCTACGATCTTGTATTCAGCGGAACAGGAGGCACGTGGACAGGATCAGGAAACATTGATGTTAATGGAGACTTTGTAATCGGTGCCGGTACATTTGTTGCTCCACCTCAGACAATGACTGTGAGCGGGTCATGGTTCAGCATTGGAGGTACGTTCACACACAACAGTGGAACGGTGAATTTGGATGGAAGTAACCAGACGATTACAGGAGCGACGATCTTCTACAATTTGACCAAGACAGTGTCAACTGCACAGACGTTGACGTTGGCTGCCACCGTGCAGCACAGCGTAAGTGGAACCCTCACACTAACAGGAGTGCAGGATAATCTACTGAGCATTCGCTCAAGCACCGATGGTGTTGAAGTGTTCCTTATAGTGGATGGAAGTGGTTCCACTTCCCTCTCGTATTTGGATGTGAAGGATAACAATGCTTCACGTGGAATTGCACTCAGTTGTAGCAACTGTACAGACAGCGGTAACAACACTGCATGGAGCTTCACAACCAACACAATTGCCGGTCGACTTCTTGATAGCGATCGATCTACAGCTCTTGCTAGTAAGACTGTAAAAATGGCTACTGGATCGGTAATACTTGATACAACTACTACAAATGCAAACGGATCATTTACGCTGAGTGGATCCACTACTCCTTCAGGTCCTGTCGTAATATTTATTGATGACGGAACTGCAACAGGGGCAACTGTTGTTGTTGGATCAGGAGGATCTATGACAGGAATTGATGTGTACGCGAACCACCTGACTGTGCGAAGCGAGAGTGGAAGCAATGCAATAACGAACACTCATCTTGGCGTCGCTGACGATAGCGGAGATAACGGCATCAGCGCAGTGTACTCCATCTCAAGCAATGTGCTTAGCACCGAAACAGGAATGACACTTCTCGTTTGGACTGGTTCCACATTCGCTCCGGGAAGCGGTATGTACATTGGAAGCGGAATAATTATCCGTGGAACATTCACCATGGCAGATGATGATGTGACATTAAGTGGATCATGGATTACAGAAACAAACGGCTCGTTCTCAGCTTCATCCAACACAGTGACATTCGATGGAGTGAATACAGGGCGTGGAATTACAAGCTACGGAAGCAGCTTCAACAATGTGACAATCAACAGTACTGGTGAATGGACGCTGAATGATGCAACTGACATCAACGGCAATTTGATGATCAACTCAGGAACCTTGGTGCAAGGAACAAGCACATTAAATATTGCCGGAAACTTCTACATTGATAGTTCTGCGACTTTCACGAAATCTACAAATGATGCACTTTTGACTCTTGATGGAGATCTGTACATCGAGAATGAAGCAGGAGGAAGTATTGGTACTGTGCAGGCAGGATCCAGTCCGGATCTGATCAATATGAGTGGGGCTCTGACTGTCGATAAATTGACGATTGGAACGGGAGATATCCTCCGAACAAATGGATATGACCTGTTCATTGGAACAGGAGGACTGATGCTTCACGGACAGTTGGATGCAAGCAACTCAGGCAGCAGAGTTTCGACAATTCGCATGAGTGGAAGCTGGTTGCAGCACGGAACGGGCGACTTCCTCTCTGGAAGTTCAACTGTTCTGCTTAACGGTACTGCAGGCAGTTACACAATCAGCGCAAGCGGATCATTCTACGATCTAGTATTTAGTGGAACAGGAGGAACATGGACAGGTTCAGGAAGCATTGATGTGAACGGAGACTTTGTGATTGGAGCAGGTACGTTCGTTGCCACTCCGCAGACGATGACAGTAAGTGGCACGTGGTTCAGTATTGGCGGAACCTTTACACACAACAGCGGAAGCATTGTGCTGGATGGAAGTAATCAGACGATTACAGGATCCACAGTCTTCTACAATTTGACGAAGACGGGAGCAACTGCACAAACGCTTACAATCGCTTCTGGAACACAACAGAGCATTTCAGGAGCCCTCATACTGAAGGGTGCACGTGGAAACTTGCTGAGCATCCGTAGTGGAACAGCCGGTACTACTGTTGACCTTAGAGTGGATGAAGGCAGTGGTAGCCAGGATCTCGAACTGCTTGATGTGAAGGATAACGATGCATCCGGTGGAGCTCCACTCACCTGTAGCGAGTGCACAGACAGTGGAAACAACACCAACTGGATATTTAATACTTCCACAGTCGCTGGAAGAGTGTACGAAGCTGACCGCACTACGCTGCGTGGAAGCGCAACGGTGAAGTACGCGATCAATTCAGTCATCTTCGAAACAGCAACAACAGATGCAGGAGGAGAGTTCACACTCAGTGGATCTACTATGACAGGAGGCGATATAATCACTCTGCTCCTTGCTGATGGAACAGCAACCGGTGCGTCAATCATTCTTGGATCCGGTAGTTCTATGACCGGAGTAGATCTCTACGCGAATCACGTAATTGTGCGCAGTGACAGCGGATCTTATGCAGTTACAAACACACATCTCGCAACCGCAGATAACGCAGGCGATAGCGCAATAACTGATACCTTCTCTGTTGATAGCAATAACATCGCCCATGTTCAGAGCGGCGTGAATTTACTCGTCTGGACTGGCTCCACCTTCACTCCGGGAAGCGGAGTCACAGTCGGTAGTGGAATCATAATCCGTGGTGCATTCACCATGGCAGATGACAACGTGACTCTTAGTGGATCTTGGACAACTGAGACGAACGGGTCGTTTACTGCTAGTAATACCGTGACGTTTGATGGAACTTACGCTGGTCGTACGATTACAAGTAATAGCTCTACATTCAATAATGTACTGATTGCTGGAACAAACGGTGCATGGACTCTTGCTGATGCAATGGATGTAAATGGAACTATGACAATTGGTTCAGGAACATTTGCACAGGGAACGAGTACATTGAATGTTGCCGGTAACTTCACAATCGTAAGTGGCACGACATTCACAAAGTCAACTGATAACAGTCTATTTACACTTGATGGAGATCTTACAATTGAAGATGAGACGGGTGTGAACGTCGGAGATGTGCAGATTGGATCCAGCCCAGATACCGTTACATTAAGCGGATCTCTGCTGACAGATAATCTTACGATTGGAACCGGAGACATACTTGTTCTGAGTGGAAATAACCTATCTGTAAGCGGATCTGTGATTATCCACGGCCAGCTGAATGCCGGTTCCGGTACATCCACAATCTCTGTTACAGGAAGCTGGCTGGCATATGGCACAGGAGATTTACTTGCAGGCTCTTCTACAGTGCGATTCAACGGAACGAGTGGCACACATACCATTACAGCTAGCGGTGCATTCAATGATGTAACATTCAATGGCGCCGGTGGAACGTGGACAGGATCAGGTGATATTGATATCAACGATGATCTTACACTCACAGCAGGAACATTTACCGGAACTCCGCAAACTCTCACACTGAGCGGAACGTGGTTGAACAATGGCGGAACATTTGCTCACAATAGCGGTTCTGTAACGCTGGATGGAGGAGATCAGACCGTGAGCGGAGCGAACGTGTTCTTCAACTTCACGAAGGAAGTAGGAAGCATGGCTGATACGTTGACCTTCGCAGCAGGTGTGATGCAGAGCTTCTCCGGAACACTGCTCCTGGAAGGATTGCCGGGTAGACTCCTCAATATTCGATCAAGTCAAAGCGGAAATGCTGCACAGTTTGCACTCGATGACGGAAGTGGTGTCCAGCGCGTTACTTTCCTTGATGTGAAGGACAACGATGCATCAGGCGGAGCAACTATTACATGTGTCAGCTGCCAAGACAGCGGAAACAACACAAACTGGACATTCGTTACTCCAAGCATTGTCGGTACTGTATTCGAAGCAGATCGCCAGACACCAATTGCAAGCGCAACTGTGAGTTACTCGATCGGTGCAAACTTGTATGAAACCGAAACAGCAGATGCAGGAGGACAGTTCACTCTAAGCGGCGCGATTATGACCGGAGGTGACATAGTAACTCTCTTCCTTAATGGAGGAACTTCAACAGGTGTTACGGTCGCTCTCGGTTCCGGAAGCTCAATGACAGGCGTGCACATCTACGCAAATCATATGATTGTGCAGAGCCAAAGCGGTTCAGAAGCTGTAAGTAATACACATCTAGCAACTGCAGATAACTACAGCGATAGCGATATCTCTGACGTATTATCTGTTGATAGCAACAACATTGCGCATGTTGGAAGTGGTATTACTTTGCTTGTTTGGACCGGTTCCACCTTTACTCCGGGAAGCGGTGTAACAGTCGGAAGCGGAATCGTAATCCGTGGAACATTCACAATGTCAGATGACAATGTGACATTAAGTGGATCATGGATTACGGAGACGAATGGATCATTCACTGCAAGTAACACTGTGACGTTCGATGGAACGTACGCAGGTCGCACGATCACCAGTAATGGAAGTACATTCAACAGTGTGACAATCAATGGTTCCAATGGCGCATGGACGCTTTCTGATGCAACAGATATTGATGGGAACCTGAGCATCTCTACGGGAACACTTAATCAGGGAACGAGCACACTAAACATTGCAGGCAACATGTTCATCGGAAGCTCGGCAACGTTTACAAAGTCGACGAATTACGCAATTCTCACACTTGATGGCGACCTGTATGTGGAGAATGAAGCAGGCGCAAGCTTGGGTCATGTGCAGGCAGGAACAAGCCCGGATACCATCAACTTAAGCGGTGCGTTGGTCGTTGATGGATTGGTCATTGGAACGGGAGACACACTCGTCACAAATGGCTACAACTTGCTGATTGGAGGCAGTGGTTTGATCCTGAACGGGACGTTGGATGCGAGTAACTCCGGAGGCAGAATCTCTACTATCAACGTAAGTGGAAGCTGGCTGCAATTCGGCACGGGAGACTTCATTTCCGGAGAATCCACAGTGACGTTTGATGGAACAACGGGAAGTCAGAACATTACTGCAAGTGGAGCATTCTACAATGTCGTGATTGATGGAAACGGCGGTACGTGGACAGGCGCAGGAAACATTGACGTAGATGGAGACTTTACGATTACAAACGGAACATTCACAGCAACACCGAACGTGATGACCGTGAGCGGTTCGTGGACAAGAAACGGCGGAACGTTCAACCACAACAGTGGAAGCATCACTTTGAATGGAGGAGATCAGACGCTTTCTGGATCTAACGTCTTCTACAATTTGACTAAGACTGGAGCAGCACTGCAGCAAACTTTGACTCTTGCAGCAGGCGTACAGCAAAGCATCTCCGGAGCATTAACATTCAAGGGAACGCAGCAGCAGCGCTTACTGCTACGATCCAGTCAGGATGGCAATGCAGCTATTATTACTCTTGATGGTGAGAGTCCAAATGCGACTCAATTACTTGGAAGCCTGAATGTGAAGGATATGGATGCATCCGGAGGACAGACACTCTACTGTCAGGATAACTGCCGCGATAACGGCAATAATACAAACTGGGACTTCACGACGAAGTTTGTTGGAGTTGTGTATGAACCTGATGGTGCAACTCCGCTTGCAGGCAAGACTGTTAAGATGAGTATAGATGGAGGAGCGGTTACTGATGTCGACACATCAGATGGTGCCGGCCAATACACAATCAGTGGAGCGACACTTACAGGAGGAGAAATTATTTCGCTCTTCCTTGATGATGGAACCGCAACCGGTGTAACCGTAGTTTTGGCTTCAGGTAGCGCTCTTACAGGTATACATCTCTACTCGAGCCACTTGATTGTCCGCAGCGAGAGCGGATCATCTGCCATCACAAACACGCAACTTGCTACTGCAGATGACAGCGGTGATACCGCAATTACCGATGTGTACTCAATTGTCAGTGGTGTCTTGCAAGTAAGTACTGGCTACACACTCTTGGTGTGGAGCGGAAGCACATTTGGCCCAGGCGGGGGTGTGCAAGCAGGAAGCGGAATTATTGTGAATGGAACATTTGCAATGGGAAGTAACAACGTAACTCTGAGTGGGGCATGGCGAACAGGTAGCAACGGAAGCTTTACTGCAAGCAACACAGTTACATTTGAAGCGGAAAGCAAAACATGGAGCATTGGAAGCAATGGCAGCAGCTTCAACAATGTAACGTTCTCCGGTGCAGCTGCTCTGTGGACAACTGCCGATGCGATGGATCTGGATGGAAACTTCTCCCTGATGGCAGGAACATTTGAGCAAGGAAACAACCAATTGAATATTGGAGGAAACCTCTACATTGCAGCAGGTGCATCATTCATAAAGTCTTCTAATGACTCTCTGTTGATATTGGATGGTGATTTGATTATTGAAAACGAGCCGGGCGCAAGTCTTGGTGATCTTCAGGCAGGAAGCAGCCCGGATACAATTACACTTAGTGGAAGCCTCTTAGTGGATAATCTGACAGTTGGAACAGGAGACATACTTGTAACGAACGGATATGACATCATTGTAGGAACAGGAGGAGTTACACTCCATGGACTGCTTGATGCAAGCAATTCAGGAGGCAGGATTTCTACAATTACAGTTAGTGGAAGCTGGATTGCAGCCGGCACTGGAGACTTCATTTCCGGTAGTTCTGCTGTGGTATTTAATGGATCTGGCACAAACAACACAATCACTGCAAGTGGAGCATTCTACGATCTTACAATTAGCGGAACTGGTGGTGCGTGGACTGGAACAAGCCTGATTGATATTGACGGTGACTTTACGATTGCTGCAGGAACATTTACTGCGCCAACAACAATCACACTCAGTGGAAGTTGGCTCAAGAACGATGCCGCAATCTTCAACCATAATAATGGAACATTGTCGCTGGATGGATACGGCCAGACTGTCTCCGGATCTAATGTCTTCTACAACTTCGAGAAAGTTGTATCTTCTCCACAAACTTTGACACTTGCGGCTGGCGTGCAGCAGAGCATTAGTGGCGCACTGACTCTGAGGGGTGCAATACAGAACCTGCTCACTATCCGCTCAACACAAGATGGAAATGCTGCGAAGTTCGTACTGAGTATT
>CAYUBO010000007.1:0-3197 GCA_964443095.1 uncultured Candidatus Peribacteria bacterium
AAAATCCCCGCACAGCTTTTTGGAATGCTTTTTTCTTCCACCATTGAACTACAACAATTATCAATCCGAAAATCAAAATTGCATAGAATAGTCGGTTTACAGAATCACTACGAGGGGGAGAGTTGAACCACAACTGTTCGTAAGCGAATTGGTTGTACGTGAATAACGGCCCCCACATAAAGTTAATGGAATATGCACGATATTTATCAAACTTCCAGAATGTTTTCCATGCGTATCCGATGTTTTCAAATAATCCCCAATCATTAAAATCAATACTCTCAATAAGTATTTCTGTTCCTGCAGGGAATACAAATCCAACAATGTCTGTTCTAGGATCCCATTGCTCAAAAGGAGTTAGATCAATTTCCAGTTCAAATTTTCCTCCAGGTCTGAATGTTATTGGAAGCTGCACCATATGAGTTTCCGGCGTTCCATTCTCGTGCCATCTGAAGATAGCCTCCGTTTTTTCTATAGAAGTGAAAACAATTCTTATTCCATCTACTTTGTGATTGAAATCTGTTGCTCTGTGCATCCCACCACCCTTATCTGTCTTTATGATCAGTCCTCTCTCAGTTGGTTCAGCCGTCGATATACCTTGCACCTGCCACTGACCCGGAACATTCCCATTAAGAAAGTTCCAGCTTGTAACCTGCTTTGCGGAAGCAGAGAGAGGGAATAGAACTCCAATTGCCAGGATCAATACTATCCTTCGCATCCACTCCATAATAACACACTGTAACGTCTAAGATTCCTGTGCAACATCAATATCTTCTGCTCCTCCGCTCACTGTGGCCTTAATCCTCCTTACTCCCGCAGATGAGCTCTCTTCCTTCTTAATTTTAAATTCTCCGATCGTTCCTGTTCGGGCGACATGCGGCCCTCCGCAGATCTCTCGGCTGAAGATGGTTCCCGATTTCTCATCACCAATCACATACACCTTCACTTCTTCATCGTATCTTTCATCAAACACACCAATTGCACCTTCTTCTTTTGCGCCATCAACAGAGGTCAGATGAAAGCTCACAGGAAGATCATCCTTAATTGCCTTGTTTACAATATCCTCAACCTCCTTTTTCTGTTCAGGAGTCATCTTCTCATCATGATTAAAATCAAACCGTAATCTTTCCGCTGTAATGTTACTTCCGCGCTGCATCACATTCTCTCCCAGAACCTGCTTCAGTGCTTCATTCAGGAGATGTGTTGCTGTGTGTAGTTTGGTTGTTTCACTCGTGTGATCTGCAAGTCCTCCTGCAAAGCGTTGCTCAGCTCCCGCGCGCGATTTTTCCTGATGCTCTTTGAAGGCGGCTTCAAATCCCTTCTCATCCACTTTGAGATCTCGTTCTGCTGCGAGTTCCTTTGTAAGTTCAATCGGAAATCCGTATGTATCGTAAAGATGGAAAGTCGTCTGGCCATCCAGAGTTGATCCGGATGCTGCACTCACTGCTTTTTCAAATTGTTTGAGGCCATCATTAAGAGTTTTTCCGAATTGTTCTTCTTCATGACTCAACGTATCACGAATTTCTTTATCCTTATCATTTAGATAACCGTATGCACTTCCGTATTGCTCAATCACAATGTCAGCTATTAAAGGAGTAAATGGTTTCTCTTCAATCCCAAGCTGTCTTGCAGCTCGTATTGCCCTTCGGATAAGTCTCCTTAAGACGTATCCCTGATCAACATTACTCGGTTTGATACCATCTCCAATTAAGAAAACTGCTGCTTTCAAGTGATCCGTAATAATTCTCTGGTAGTGGATTTCATCTTTCGATGACAGTGATTTCACTTTCTCTAAGATCGGCTTAAATACATCTGTCTCATACACATTATCAACTTTCTGCATTACCGCTGCTGTCCGCTCCAATCCCATCCCAGTATCTACACATGGTTTCTCAAGTGGCTCGTATGATCCATCTTCTTTTTTATTAAATGTCATAAATACGTCATTCCAAATTTCCAGCCATTCATCAGGATGTGATTCAGGATTACCCTGTGGATCACCCTTTCCCATCCAGTAAAACATCTCGGTAGTAGGTCCACATGGTCCCGTATGTCCCGCAGGCCCCCACCAGTTCTCTGATTTCGGGAGGAATACAATACGTTCTTCCGGGATGCCCATTCCAACCCAGTACTTTGCAGCTTCTTCATCCTTTGGTGCATCGTTGTAACCTTTAAAACAGCTAACTGCAAGCATTTCCTTTGGAAGCTCAAGTACCTCAGTCAAAAATTCAAAACTCCATTCGATCGCTTCTTTTTTAAAGTAGTCTCCCAAGCTCCAGTTACCGATCATCTCGAAACATGTAAGGTGCGATGCGTCTCCCACTTCATCAATATCCTGTGTGCGAATACAACGTTGAACATCCGTCACTCTTTTTCCAGCTGGATGAGGTTCACCCATCAGGTAGGGGACAAGAGGATGCATACCCGCAGTTGTAAACAGGACAGTCGGGTCATTTTCCGGAATCAATGATGCCCCAGGAATTACAGCGTGACCTTTCTTCTCGAAGAACTCGAGGTATCTCTGCCGGATGTCATCTGTAGAAGTAGGTGGCATAGTGCGTTAGATGGTAGCAACCAAAAACCGCGTATGCGAGCGAATGTAGCAATCTCTTGCATTATTTTTGCTTCACGAATGCTTCTACTACGCAAGGACCACCTTGGATCCCGTCTTAACCTTCTCGCTCACCTTCATTCCCACCGAGTCACCCTTCTTGGCCTTCTCCACACTTTCGTGCTCAATTTGGAGACTCTCCACCGTCTCGGTGAGTTCAGAATCTCCGCGCTTAAAGGTGATGGTGTCACCGGTACTAAGCTTGCTCGTGAGCTCAATAATGGCTACACCGAGCTTGTCGTAGTAGTGCACGACCTTGCCGATAGTTTTTTCCTTGGCGGCTGTAGGCATGGCAATCAAGAACGATACGCGAGTTGGAAGGTGGTATCAAGTTGGTGAAAAGAGTAGTTGTCCTATTAGATCGCTTCATAGAGCCAAAATTTTGGGCTGTACGAACTAAAGTATTGGTACACAATTATCTTGCAATAAGTCCAATGAGGACTATTCTATGCCAAATGCCATTAACGCTCAGCAGAGATCCTGCGGCATGCAGTAGTAAGCCAGTAAGAATTCAGATTGGCCCGTTAAGCCAAGAAGAGTTTCTTGCGTTGGATCCAGTTCAGAGACTTGATATTCAAAGGGTTCTTGC
>CAYUBO010000007.1:3207-18435 GCA_964443095.1 uncultured Candidatus Peribacteria bacterium
AAAATGCTAAACAATGTTTCGTCGAGTTATATTGCAGGAGATTTGGATGAAAATGATTCCGAGCCGGGAATTGTTCCTCCACAGATAAGTGGACAGATTTCTACTACAGTCGGATTAGCGGTAAATAGAACCGCTTGGCATTTACGATCAGGCGTTAGCTACAGAGAAGTTGCATCTGCTCTGAAGAGACAACAAAAAGCTGGAAACGAAGTTGTCTCACGTGCGATTTTTGAGCACAGAGAAGAAAAGTTTAAGCTTAGGCATAGAGTACATGAGAGACTTGTGCACAATATGTCTGGTGATGCGGGGCTTGCAACCCAAGAGGGATGGCAGAATCACGCTGAACATGGATGTATAGATCCTCGCTTGTCATTTGAAGTGGGTTGGAGTTTTAATCCTGAAACAGGAGAGCTTGAATTTCATTCGACTGATCCGGGTGATGGATTTAATCCGGAAGCGCTGCCGGACCCAAGGAGTCCTGAATATTGGGAAGAAGCAAATGGTCGTGGATGGCTTCTGATGCATACAATGATGCACAAAGCAAAAATTGGTAACGATGGACCCAGTGGAAAAATGGGAACGAGTTTAGAAATGGGTCTTTATGTTACTGGCCTTGATGAAAAAGAAGCATTTGTAAATCCGGATGAACCTCCAATCAGTATTTTAGATCAGCAGGTTGCACGAGCAGTAAAGCACATTGTAGATATAGATAGACAAGCAGCAACTAGCAGACAGACACTAGAAGAGACACAGGCAAGGCAGGAGAAGATGGCTGAAGAACTAAATCTCACAAGGAGACGAATGACTCTCATGGAAGCTCAATTGAGAGATACGCAGAGGCAGCTAACTATGGTCACAATGAAACCTCGTGGAAGAATGAGGTTAAAACAAAAAAGGAAGCCAAGGTAGCATTAATTACTCATCCTTCTTTAACTTCCCGTACTCTTTGTAGTACGACTCTCCTGCCTGACCAAAAAACTTTAGAACACCGCGCCCGGCACGTTTTGCTCCAAACAGATACTTGTTCTGCTTCTTCTTTGGAGTGTCTTTTCTCTCTCCAATCTTGCGTACCTGTGTGAGTCCCCATGAGCAACATTCATCAACCCCGTGCTGCAGGTTTGCGCCTGCTTTCCCTATCAATTTGGCCCAACTTGAGCTTCCTGATGCCATCGGTTCCAGTATAGCAGAAACAGCAAAAATTTGGTACAATGGATGGAATGCATAATAAATTCAATATTTGGGATTTTCTGAAAAAGAACGGGATGACGCTCTTTGTTTCGTTCAGCGTACTTGCGTTGATGGTCGTTCTTGCAGTCTTATTTGCTGTGAGCACCAAGAAGTTTATGGAACTTGAACTAAAGTCCAGACTGGAAAACATTGCTGCCGTAACCGCACAGCAATTTAGTGCAGATGAGCTCTGGCAGATTCAGAATGCAGATGATGCAGATGATCCTGCGTATAAGGAGATAGTTAAGAAGCTCTATTCTATTCAGCACAACTCATTGGATGTTCTTTCCGTTTATCTTATGAGGCGGACAGGGAATCCGGATATTCTCGAAATAATTGCAACTTCAGATGCGGGACTGAGCTTCCATCAAACAGATAAGAATAAGAATGGGATTGTAGATCCAGATGAGCAACCTGCACTCCCAGGAGATCTTTTCGATACAACGAAGTTCCCGGTCATCAACAACCAGGCATTCAGAAAGCCATCAACAGATGAAGATATTGGCAGTGAGAAGGGGGAATATATCATCTCCGGTTATGCTCCAGTTTGGGATACAGATGGAATAGCTGTTGCAATTGTTGGAGTAGATATTTCCGCTGAGAGGAATATCGCACTAAGGCAAGGCATGTTTTCTCCTGCTTTCCATCTTCTTATTGTTGGATTAGCTCTTCTTGTAACTCTTTCCGTAATAGTTTTATTTTGGAAGAATCGTGCTGAACTTCTTAATCAAATTAATCAAGAGAGAGGCGCGCTTCTTCGTTTAACAATGCACCAATTAAATGCTCCTCTTACTACTTTTAAGTGGTGGCGAGAAATTTGGGAAGATCGTGATTTAAATGGAGAAGCGCAAGAAATAATGAGTAATCTTAATGAGGGAGTGGAACGGCTGGAGTACATAATTGAATCTCTTAAACAGGCAGAGCTGATTAGTCTTGGAGAACTGGAGTACAAACCGGAGGAACTCTCACTCAATAATCTCCTTGATGATATTGTTACTGATTATCAGCCGCTTGCAGAGAATCAAAAGCAGCACATACGACTTTGTATTGGTGATGATCAACAAATTCATGCGGATCCGAAACTCATTGGAGGAGTATTTAGAGAACTTCTGGATAATGCACTGGTGTACTCAAGTGAGTACACGACTATCACAGTGATTTGCACAAAGAAGAAGGGGATTATGCAGGTGAGTGTAGAAGATCAAGGACATGGAATTCCTGCGGCAGATATTACTCACATATTTGATAGGTTTGTTAGAGGTGGGAATGCCAAGGAGTTTAAACCTCATGGCACCGGAGTTGGTCTGTTCACTTCAAAGCGAATCATAGAGCAGGCAGGTGGAAACATGTGGGTTAAGAGCACAGAAGGAAAGGGGAGCACGTTCTTCTTTACTTTACCGCTGTAGATCAGATAGTGAGGATTAGTTAATAGATTTGTCATATTTGTCTAAATTTTTGGACAAATTGCAATTTGAGAGGGTTTTGTGCGTAATTGCTAATTTACTATAAATGTTGTATTATAATACTTGGATCAATACCAATATTTATATCCTTCCTATAATCCATATGGATGCTAAAAGCACATACACAGCAGGTGCTGTTGCAGCAATCGTTGGCGTAGCGGTTGGGGCAACCTCAGTTGTGTTTGCTAGTGTGGTCGCATTTGCCGGCTTCGATCCAAACTACGCCGCGGATGAAAATCCTGGATTTCGTCCTGTACGTGTTCGAGGAGCACAGCAGTACAGGCGCCAAGTTTTGCGCGATGGCGAATCCGTTCTTCGTCCACTGAACTATTTGCGCGTACGCCAGCGCTACGTTCCTGATCATGCCGCAGCCGAAGAGGTTGAGGTTGAAGAGGAAGCAGTAGAGGCAGCAGAGCGCTATTTTGAGCGGTACCGTGCCTGCCGCAGATTGGGCTTGAGCCCAAGGAACTCACGATCTCGTTTCACTCACTGTGTGGGTGAGGGGTCTGATTACCAACTAAGGCAGACTCAGGATCCGTATCAGTAAGATCCTTTATTAGTAGAAGAGCGGGGGGTTATTCCCCGCTCTTTTATTTTATATGCCCTCACCCCGGTACACCCTCACCCCGATCCGCTTCGCGGATCACCCCTCTCCCGAGAACCGGGAGAGGGGTAGGGGTGAGGGTGTACCTCGCGAAAGCGAGGTGAGGTGAGGGTATTCGCTTATCTCGCAATATCATTGAAGAAATGGTATAATGTTTTGAAAATAACAAATGACGAGATACTTCCCAAAAGAGGCAATCATACTGGGGGCCGGCATCACGCTCTTGTTTCTAAACTGGTTCTCTCCAATCTTTGAGGAACCGGCACTGTTTGTGCTATCGACCCTCTTCTATCTGTTTGTAATACCCATCGCGATCATCAAATTATTTGGAGGAGATCTTAGAGACTTCGGTTTCATAAAATCATGGCACTGGCCTTTTTCCAGAAGGATCACGGTTCTAACAGGATTATTAATCCTATCTCTTCTCATCCTCGCATCACTACTGCCTCAGTTTAATAGCTACTACTCTGCCAAGCTTCCTGCGAGCACCGGATGGAGTGCCTTCTTTATCATAGTAGTATTCGGCTTGTACCTCTTCGCGTGGGAGTTCTTCTTTAGAGGATTCCTCTTATTTGGACTTATTCCTCGCCTAGGAATCTACGCGATCTTAATCCACGCAGTCCTTTTCACTGGAATGCATCTCACTAAGCCACCACTTGAACTTGCTGCCTCTCTCCCCGGAGGATTGATGCTTGAGTTTGTTGCATACAGATGCAGGTCATTCTTGCCTGCATTCCTTATCCACTGGACGATGAATGTGATACTTAAGGTGCTTATCGTGATCTAAGTATCACAGATTGTGAGATGCATACGGAACCGTAGGCATTTGTGATGGTTGGACTGCACGATTTTCGTCTGCGAGCCCTTGGAGAACTTGTCTCCTCACATCAGCTATACTGCCACCTATCCTTCCTTCTCGGAGCGCAGTTATCACTTCTTTTACACGCAACTTGACTACGGGTACACCTGCTTTTCGTGCAATAGCGGCTGCTGTTAGTTGAAAGAGGCCATTGCTGTTTGCTTCAACACCACGTCCTTCTAGTTCATCTTCTAATTGCCTGAATGAAGATCTTCTTCCAAACATAGGAAACACGTTTTCAAGAAACTAGCACTATAAGTATCTGTGTCAATTAGGTCACGAGGCGAAGTTATCGGTTCTCAGCAGATCGCAGAATGAGTCCTGCTAAAGCATAGAGAAGGATGACAACGATGATTGCAACTTTGTACCCGACTGTTACACCGAGGAAGAGAGCAAGGACTACCGCGAATGATCCCGCAATACTGTTGATTGCAAAGAAGTGGGGAACGTATGGGGTCAGTTTTTGATCTTTTGCAATCTGCAGACCTCTTGGGAAGTACATTCCCATGAAGAATCCTGTGATTGCTATCAAGATCACCGAGACAATTTCAACTAGTATGAATGGGATTGGGAGGGTGAGTAAGAATGTTGGTGCTGCAATCGTTATCAGCGAGACAGGTATTAGCACGATGGTAACTATGCCGATTTTGAATCGATCTATAAAGAATCCTCCTATACCCGAACTGATAAGCAATACTGCGAGAACTAAAAGGAATGTCGCTGATGGCGCTGTAAATACATTCTGGTAGGTGAGCATAAGAATGATTTCTATGATGAAGTATCCCATTCCTATGAATACATTGTATAGATTGATTAGGTTAGCAATCTTCTTGCGACGCACTCCAAATGAGAACAGGCCCCAGAGCAATAGGCAAGCTGCTCCTACTGTCATTAACAAGTTATTCAGTACGGGAGTATCCTTTGTGCTGAAGGTACTGAATGGACGATTATTTGTTATGAGAGCACTATTGAAATTCTCATGTTCTAATTGCGAGAAGTCTCCCTTCTCAATCATTGCAAATAGCTGCTCATACTCATTGGTACCTTCTTCTCCTTTCATGTATGTAAATCGTGTTGGACGTGGCCTTCCCTCTATCATTCTCTCGATGCCCCTGAGGATAATCTTGTGCTTATCTTTGGGGATCGGTTCCTTTGTGACGATCATGCTGATGTAGTACTTGTTTGTGTTGCGTTTGAATTCTTCCTGTCCGACACCCATCCATTCCCAAATAACAAAGTGTTTACTTGGATCTTCCGCACCACGATCTTTCAAGGTGTTCCACATTGTGTTAATCATTCTGTAGAATCCGAGTTCTCCACCACGGTCCATTAATCGTTCTTCAAGCAGCAGATATCCTTCATCGGACAAATGGTCAAAGTACGCGTTGTAGCTTTCGTAGGTATGGAGGTAATCCGGAGGCCCCCTGTGTGAGATAGATCTGCTAGAGTGCGTGTTGATGAACGTGATGATGTCGAATAGTTCATCCGAAGACTTAATTACAGAGAGGCCATTACCAAGCTGTGGCTTTAAGTTCTTGTACGCCTGTCCGCTATCTTCGTAGAAGTCCACCTGCATTGCCTTGAGAATTCCGGGATTAATTTCTACTGGAATGAGGTTCTCAACAGGGGTGATTCGTTTCAGTGTTTTTATGATTCCTTGCGCGGATGAACCGATAATGAACACTCTTGGCTCATCAACAATTCGGTAGAGTACACGGACATCAGACGTCGTCCACTTCCCATGTTTATTCAGGTAATACTCGTATTCATATGATTCTGCGTTAGTGAAGTGGTCGTTTCCATGCCCGTCATATATAACCAGATGGTATGATTTTCCTCTCTTTAATATGTCTATGCGTCCTATAAGAGAGTCGTAGCTCTTCACGAGCTTCTCGCCTTCAAGCCTCACAAATACTTTAGAAGGATCTGTGAAATGTACGCCAGTGCGATTGACTATGAAGAAGAGATTGAGCTTGTTGGTTTGGTACTGATACCAGAGGAGTATGAGCGCTACTATACTCAGGCAAATATACACACTTGCAAGAATCTGCCAGCTTCTTTTTTTGCGTGTTTGTACTTCCCAGAATGCAATGAATGGAAGTGTGACAAGAAGTAGTAGGACAACCTCTTCTGTTATTAATATTTTGAATAGCAGGATTGTCACAATGAGACCGAGTCCTGCACCGATCATATCGTAGAGGTATACAAGGTTAGATTGGCTATCCTTAAATGCTCTTGTTATGTATACCACCGGGAAGACGAATGCGAGTGGCGTTACAATAGAAAGAAGCCATAGTGCCGGATATCCAATAATTACTGTGACAGACAGGTAGAGTGTGATTGTCGTTCCAACGACGCATGACAGAAACAGATCTTCTGTTGCGGTTTTAATTTTCTCTGCGAGGAATGCTCCGATTCCAATACCAAGAATCGCGAAGCTAATTGCGAGAATTGCAATGAAGTAATCATGTATATAGTTGAATACATGGAAGAATAGCGTTTCCGTGAGCAGTACTACTGCCGCAAAGAATGTAACCCTAAGAAGGTGCAATTGTGACTTCACAGATATTGCGGTTTAGCTTATAGATCCTACCTGAACCGAACAATGTTTTCATGGATCTTCTCAAAACGCTCTAGTACCTCAAGATCGTGACCGGGAATTATGATGTAGCGTTCTGACATTCTCCTAGAAAGATCCTCAAGGAATTGTGCATTTCCTTCCTCATCATGCGCTGTTCCGACCGGTCTTCTGTCCTCAAAATTCTCGTATACGTATGCGTTATCAATCACAAAATTGAATGTCTTCTGTGATTTATCCACTATCACAGATTGAATACCTTTTGTGTGGTAAGGATGCAGTTCTACAGATATTGCATCAGTGATTCGCCGGTCTCCGCCGATTACAGTGAGATTTCCCTCCTTATCCTTTGATGACAGCAAATTGAACCGCCGCATTAGACTGTCTGAAACCTTATTTTTCTCAACTGCGCGTTTGTAACTGGATTTGAGTGCATCCCATTCTCTTCTCTGAATGAAGAATTCTGCATTGCTGTACTCATCACATCCGTCCATATGGTCTGCATGCGTGTGCGTTATGATCACTTTACTAACATCATCCGGATGGATGCTTATTTGAGCTAAAAGTTCAGCAGGTTCCGTGTATTCCTCAATCTTCCAATTGGAGAGGAGGTCATCATGTGTAACACCGCAGTCAATCAATGTCACATCATCACCCTCCTTAACTGCCCAGAAGAACCATCCGAATGGAATCTTCTCCTTATCACCATCGTGGAAGATGTGCTTTGAGGAGTAGAGAGATTTCCCGTACATAAGTCCAAAAAGCTCGGGTTCCTGTACAGGGGCGCATCCGCAGAGAATCATCAGAGATACGATCAGAGCGAGGGAAAGTCTCATCAGGTAAAGAGTACTCGCTGGGGATTTGTATGCAACAAAGTGCTACTGTACTTCCCAGTTGTTGATTGTGACCTCAGTCTGCCGGCCATTGTCTTTCTGGAGAATCACTACAAAACATCCTATACAGCGCAATTGCCGCACTGCAATAACTGTCAGCCCATAAGAAGGTCTTGTGTGATTCACGGCAATTCTCACTGCAGGACGCATTGCATCCGTGATCTCCCATATTCGCAAGCACACTCTCAGTTCTGCATCATAAGAATATCCTGCAGGGCCAAGGCATCCATATTCATCACGTTGGCCTCCAATTTGTTCCTCTGTTGGAGGTATAGGTTCAGGTTCCGGAGGTTGACTTACAGGCTCTGGCTCTGACTCTGGTTCTGGTTCAGGATCAACCACTGGTTCTGGGTCTGCCTCTGCTTCTGGATCTGGCTCTGGTTGTGGTTCAGGATCTACCACTGGTTCTGGTTCTGGTTCAGAAGGTGGAATCATTGGCTTTGGCTTTGGCTCTGGTTCTGAATCTGGCTCCATTGATGGTTCTGGTGTCCAACGACGCGGACTACCGGTAGGCAATGGATAATTAGATTTCTTCGGTTCAGGTTCTATATCCTTTTCTTCAAATACATTTTGCTTATGCGAACGTATTAAACTTCCGTCCTCTGTTTCTTTTAGCTGATCTGTCTCTCGTATTCGAATTAGATCTTTTATTAGATCTCGATCTAGTTTGGGAAACAGTTTACGAATATAAGTCGGCCTTGGCTCAGGTTCAGATTCAACTTCCTCTTCGGGGTCCGTACCCACGAAGGGGTGATCCTCGTCGGGATCCTTGGGATCTTCGGGATCCTTCTCCTTGGATTCATCAACCTTCTCATCCATTAATGTCATAGGAACAGAAGAAGAGGATGTCTCCCGAATCATAGGCAGGGGAGGGGGAACAATCTTGTCTTCCTGCTGAGTGAGAATTACGAAGAGAACAATTGCGAGGGTAGGAGCATATAGCGGGGTTAATCGTAGGAACATAGGGAAGCCCGCTGGCTTCTTCTCTATTGGATGCTTTTGCATGTGCTCCTCCAGTGCTGCTTGCACTGAATCTTTTTCCTTAGGCCGGAGTCCTATTGCACCTGCGTTTTTCATACACTCTTTATGACGATTTTTTCCGGCTTTTCTTTCCAGATTTGTACATGCAGCAAGCTTGCTCCACATAGCTTTGCGTTCCTGTGGTCGCAGAGAGATGCGCTTGGCTCTGCCAAAAAATGCTTGCAGTTCCTTATCCATCTTTAAGAAAAGTTTTAAGTTGATTAATCCCGCGATTGATGCGGACAGAAACAGTGTTTGCGGGTATATCCAATAGCTTTGAAATGTCATTTGGTTTTAAGCCATCAACGTATCTCATGATCAAAACTGATCGATATGGCTCACGTACTTTCTGGAATGTTTCTACAACTGACTGTGCATCGAGAAGCATTTGCCACTCTCCTCCGTCTTCTCCCTCAATATCAAATCCACTCTCCTGCATGTCTTCGAGTGAATTTGTTTTGCGCCTCTTAATCTTCCTCGCACTATCAATTAAACAGTTATGGGCGGTGCGGTAGAGAAACGGTCTTACATCATCAATGTCGTTGCCCTTGGAAAGGTACTCCCACGTCTTCATGAAGGCTTCCTGCATAAGGTCTTTTGCTGCCTCACGGTCACCGATCCTCAGGTAACAGTGCCGGAAAATGGCATCTGCGTAGAGGTTGTACGCCTTTTCAAATTGGGAAGAAAGCCTCCGATTGTTTGAAGAAAGCTTCATTTAGATCAGTACTAAAAATAGCATCAAAATCAAATAAGTCAATTCTTGTAAGAGTTTTATTTGTCCTGCGTCTTAGTAGTTGAAGCTTATTTCTTACCAATCTTATATATGTTAAGACTTCATTATTTATGCATCTTTGCTCTCTGTGCGGTTATCGCACATGAGACAATACCGAGTGCCAGTGCACTCTCATTTAGAGACGCGGGGTACAGTTCCGCTCCGATGCCTGTTCGATTTTCGGAGCTAGTTAGTATCGGGATGCCACCAATATCACCGGTGCGCCCGCATCCAATTATCGAACCGATGCCATTGCCGGTTCATCCGATAGAGATACCACCCGATATATATCTTCCGATGAATGTGGTTGATGATGGTGATGATCAGTTTCATCAGAAAGGAAAATGGACAGTGGTACCTTTCGCCGGAAATATGGGAGATTTCCGTTTTGCTTCTCCTCACAAAAAGAAAACAGCAAAAGCAGTGTGGAAGTTTTCAGATCTGCAAAATGGTAGATACGATGTTTACGTTACATGGGATGCGTATCCCACTCTTTCGAAGAATGCACCGTTCACAATCATGGAAGGATCGAATGTTCTCGATGAGGTCAGAGTCGATCAGTCCAAGAAGCCATACGGAATCAATTTCAAAGAACGCCAATGGCAAAGAATCTCCACAGTTGAAGTTGGAGATCATTCAGATGTATTGAGAAAAATAAAAGTGAGGCTTACAAACAAAGCCAACAGTTACGTTGTTGCTGATGGTGTTATGCTCAGGAAAGCAGGAGTCATCGAAAGGGGGGCAGATCTATCCCTATCAATCAATGCACCAGATGCAGCTAGTCCCGGAGATCACATCAAATACGGACTCTCTATTTCAAACAATGGTCCGGAAACTGCTAAAGATGTTGGTGTGGTGCTGACGTACGAAACACAGAACCTTACTCCGGATACCAATTCACCGAGCTGGCCTGCAAAGTGTAATGTTGCAATGCCTCTCATTTATCCTGAACCACTTGCTGCAGATGTAGTGTGTTCAATTGGTGATGAGCCTGCACATACAGCAAGCATGATGTATCTTCCTTTCACAGTTAAAGATTACGCACAGTGTGATTCAGTGATTGTTACCAAGGGGCGAATTCATGCAGTGAGTCCTTTTGATCCGAATCTCACAAATAATGATGACTATAGAAAAACTGAAGTGGAATGTGGTCAGTCATCTGGAGCTAATTTATCCCTTGCTGTGAGCTATGACGATCGCACCGAGCCGGGAAGTGATCTTGAATACACAGTATTTCTTCTCAATGCCGGTCCGGATACTGCAGAGAATGTAAGAGTTACTGTTCCAAATCCAGATGGACGTCTTCACTTTGATGATGAGATGTCTGATAGTCGCTGCTATGAATATGAGCGACCTATTGAGTATGATTCTTCTGCGTATAACAGTGACGTTGAACCATTCTATTCCATTTGGTGCGATATAGGGGATATGCAAAATGATGAGAAAACCAAGGTATTACTCACATTTCATGTAGATCCAAGTTCGGATTGCACTTCTTCAATTCGTACTACATTTGAAGCTGATTCCGATACAAACGATCCAAATTCGGGAAACAATTTTGTCTATTCGAATGTGGATCTTGAATGCTCCTCTTTTCCAGTGCCAGAACCACCCATTCCATATCATTTCGAATAGCAACATCTTCAATAAAGGACAGAGAGGCCTCCTGATGGGGGCTTTTCTGTTTACCCTAAGCTGCGCCTGATCGTTGCAGCTTCTACAATATCGTGCTGGAGAGCTTCTGTATCCGGACTCTCTTCGCGGAAACGATGGAACATGGTGGATGTGAGATTCCTGTGAATCATGTGGTGTGTCTTATAGGGGTTAATCGGTTTCCCCATGTACTCATCAATCGCATCAATATCGTTCTGTATTTCCCTGAAGACCTCCTCATCCTTTGCGGCGAGTTCAATGTTTTCACGGTTGAGGTACTTGCCCGCATGCTCCAGATCAGCCCTAAGTGCGGGATAGTATTTATCAAGCACATCAAGCAATCCCGCTTCCTGCACTTTCTTTAAGCCCCGTCCGGTTGCAATCAGTTCCGGTGGAATACCAATGCTGTAGAACGATGCGGTGAATTTGATAGCACGAGGAAGCGTCACTTTTCCTACGCCTCTGCTGTATCCAAACAGTCCGATGTGTAGCATGCGCTCGCGTCTTGAGGGAATTAGGCTCGAAATATGATTGATAAGTGGAGCGAGTGCTTCAATGGTCGGTTTCCAGAGTTCTTCGAAGATCGCAGAAATCTCACGTAGCTTCGCAATATCTTCTGGCGGGACAATCAGCGTCTCCCTCTGCGGAGCTTCCTTCTTGATGGTCTGCAGTGCGTTCTCCACATCTTCCTTCGGGAAGTCGTACCGGAAGGCTGATTGGATTGAATACGTACGCACGCCTGCGTACTGTTCAAGGAACGTATCTATGTAGAGAGGATTGACGCTACCTCGGAAGGGGAGAGAACCGGTCCCAATCACCGGGTACACAGGGAAGCCAAACTCTTGCCCCAGTTGCTCTGAAGAGGAGAGCGCGGCTTTGATCGCGAGTACAGCGGGGATCAAACCTGAATTCAGTGCGGGGTCTGAGCGTGCAAAGAAGACTCGTTGCCCTGTCTCCTTCAGGTCATCTTTTTCTTTTGCAAGGACATCCCAGTAAGGACGAAGGATTCTTTCGATACCGAAGAGTGAATCTACGTCTTCCACAAGAGGTGTTACCTGCACTGCACGAATGAGTGCATCATGTTTGCTCTTACCTTCATGGAAGATGGATTGATGGTAGTCAGCAACCTTTAAGAATGACTCACGGATTTGTATCAATTGATCGGCAGAAACCGTGAGAGGCAAAAACATCTCTTTCACAGGAGGTAGTGGCATATCAATGTCACCTGCAATGTCACTCAGGCTCAGCATATTCATAAATGCCCGCGCGGTACGATGGAGTTTGTTCTCTTCGTATGCGGGGATGCGGAATGTAAGGTGCAGTTCCTTTCCGAGAGGTTTCTTCCTTAGCATTTCTTCTGCCTGAGCGAAGATCTTCTCACCTACAGACTCATCCACATACTTTCCCTCCCAGTCCCACATGTACTCATCAATGGATAGATCAGAAAAAAGCGTGATGAGCTCTGTGATCTCATCCGATGTAGAAATAAAAGCCTCCCCGTCTTCCTTCCACCAGGCAGCTGAAGCATTATCCGGGTGCTGCGTTGCCATTGTGGTAGGTGGCCAACTCATGAAGCACATTGATACTGCCACAAGAGGTATGTGATGTCAGCATAGTATTGTTATCAATTGGTGGAGATGCCCAACCTACGCTCACTTCGTGAGCTTCGGCTGGCAGGCGGGAAGGTCATTATAATAAGCCAACCTACGCTGCTGGTTGGCTTGCCATCCGTAGACGCAGCGCCTCTTTTGTTTAAAAAAAGCTAAGTCCAGCAGGCTATGGTTGGCATCCTTCGCTGCGCGAAGGATGGTGGAGATGCCGGGAATTGAACCCGGGTCCAAAGTGTAGAAACAGTGCCCGTACTGACGTTCTACTTCCAATACTTCTATCGAACTAGGGAAGTAGCAAGGAAACGATAGAAGGATCGACGCTGGTTACAAGAATCATCGTCACGTCAGATGATGATCTGCCTCGCTAGTGACGCTCATCCCAATTAGCGAGAATCAAAGGGGGAGCGCGAGCCCAATATGTGAGCTCAACATCCGAGTGTTAAGCATAAGACGCCATAAGAGCGGCTGGTGCGAACTCGAACTTCGGCAAAGCGAAGCGACGAGCGACACTACGGAATGGTGAAGATGCAGTGGCATCTATAGTGTGCAACATGTGGGTAACGGGAACCGTTGCAATCCCGACCAGAGGCGGCTGACTTCTAGAAGTCACGATGTCAAAGCCTGTCATCCCCAACGATGTAAAAGAACTCTCGTTCAAAATTAGATTTACTCACTCCTCTTGCCCACCGAAGCCTTGGCGTAGGTGAGTCATCCCCAATGTTTTAAACGAACGAGATAAACATTTTACTCGCATTAGCCTTTCCAGACAACGAAAGTAGAGAGTTTATACCTTAGAAAGGATCTTATTGTTTTTGTGTTTTGTATGCCCATTTGAAGGGACTTCACCTAATGCTCTCTCTACCTCCTTCTGTCTTTTCCTGAAGTATTCTTCGATCTCTTCAGGTCGATCGATGAGCGATTGCATTTCATCTTTGTGCGACTTGTGCACATGTCTGCTACTTAGAGGGATCAGAATATGCGTCGTCTCTCTAAAGAGATCTCGGTGGAGGATTGCAGCTGCGAGCGGGAGTCCGGAAGTCGACTCGACGGTGATCCCATGTGATGCAAGAAGTGCCGTTGCCATGAAGGCATCCTTATCTCTTACAAGTAGCGCACCTGCTCCCATTTGAATAATTGCTCTGAGCGCTGTCTCTTCCGTGGTCGCGAGAATCCCATCGCTTTTAAATGAAAGATCAGAAGGAACCTCTTCACGGAGCGCTTTCCCATTTCGAATCGAGTCGAACACAGATGTTGCCGGAGGTGTGGAAACACCGTAGACGGGAGCATCCAGTAGCGCAGTCAACTCCAGCCATCCCCGCATCAGTCCGCCAGATCCTAGTGGCACGAGAGCTGCAATCTCATCACCGTGCAGATTTTCTATATCTATTCCTTCCGTCTTCATCTGTTTCAAAGCTTCTATGACCATCACGGCGTACCCGCGTGCGGTGTATCTATTATCATGAGGAATCCTCATCGCATCTTTTTTTATCTCTGCTTCAAAATTAACAACGTCTTCTCCTTCTTTGTAACTTCGGATGGATTTCTTTGGCATCAGATGCAAATAAGTCATCACTCTGTAGATCAGGTTAATAACATTCCACGGAAATCCTTTCTTGAGAAACAGATACGGATTCACTTCACGCACAATCGCCCCCTTGCTTCGGACATTATCTTTCTTATGTGGATACGCGCCTTTGTCCATAGTTGCAATCACTTTGATTGAGAGGCCGTGTATCTCATTTACCCTGTGTGCTGCATTTGCTACAGCAAACGCGTGGTTTCCTGTGGATACTGTGTGAACTTCTTTCGGAATTGATCCGCTGGCAACCGATTCGTAGAGTTCTATCGGAGCATAGTCCTTAAATGATCCGCTCCGATGTTCATCCTTACGCATCACAGTAGTATCCAGAAGATGAATTGAAAGAGGGTGACCAAGAAGATCACCAATGTGTTCGTTCAGCGAATCCAGAATTATCAAAGGTGCAGGATGTTCGCTGATGTATGTTCTGAGTAGCGTGCGTGCTCGCTCAATATCTTCAGGAGTTACTCCGCTCAATCTTCTTGTAGCTACCCCCTGTTGTATTTCCTTCTCTCTCCAAATGGGATCCGGGTTTCTAAGTAGTACTCGGTCTACACCTGCGGAAGAGAAGAAGTCGGTATTGGATTGATCCTGCATGTACTGATATAGGAGAACGTTGTCGGACGTAGGTTACGGGGAGAAATCTGATCAGGGTTGATCGAGGGCAGGTGAAGACAGGAAGCAACCTGAATGTTGCTTTGTAAAGCGATAAAGCAGGTGCGTGGATGCCCTCACCCCGCCTCGCATTCTGCGAGGCACCCCTCTCCCGTGCACGGGAGAGGGGAGGTCTGCGTAAACAGACCGGGGTGAGGGCGTAGCCCGAGGCGGGGTCTTAGTTATATATCTTTACAAGTTGCATCGTCCGTATCATCTGATCGAACAGGTGACTCTTTTCTTCGCTGTCACCTGCGCATTTGTATCTGAATCTGTATAGGAAATTCTTTCCTCTGACGAGTGCCACTTTATGTGT